>JBIKSC010000168.1:0-5923 GCA_044348775.1 Flavobacteriales bacterium
ACGGGGCGCAAGTACTGCCACCTCACGACAAGGGAATTATTGCAGAAGTGAGAAAGATAACCCGACCCGACGACGTGAAATTTGCCGGCAACGAAAACCTCATTCACACTATCGGCGATGGTGTTGAAACTTCTTACTTCGAAAACGTAAAGAAGCTTTTGCACGCCACTGAAGCCATCCAAAAAGCGAGCGATTTAAAAATTGTCTACACCTCTATTCACGGAGCAGGCATTACGATGGTGCCGCGAGCACTAGAAGCTTTTGGCTTCCAAAACATAAGCGTGGTGGAAGAGCAGGCCACTCCCGATGGCAATTTCAGCACGGTCCAATCGCCCAACCCGGAAGAACGTGAAGCGCTCACCATGGCACTTGAATTAGCGGAAAAGGTTGGAGCCGACCTCGTAATTGGCACCGACCCCGATACTGACCGCGTAGGTATGGCCATTCGCGACAATAATGGCGAAATGGTCTTATTGAATGGTAATCAAGCGGCATGTCTGCTTGTGTATTATCAGCTAGAACGGATGCAGGAGAAGAACGCCATTCAATCCAATCACTACATCGCAAAAACGATTGTAACCACCGATTTACTTGAAGAGATAGCAAAATTGCATAAAGTAAAATGGTACGACACGCTTACAGGCTTTAAGTATATAGCCGGTGTAATACGTGAAAAAGAAGGCAAGGAAGTTTTCATTGCGGGTGGCGAAGAAAGCTATGGCTACTCAGTGGGAGAATTTGTGCGCGATAAAGACGCAGTTCTGTCATCCGTAGTACTCTGTGAAATAGCAGCCTGGTGTTCCGCTCAGAAACGAACCATGTGGGACTTACTCATGGAAATCTATGAGCGATGCGGGCTCTATCATGAGTCGCTACTTTCTGTTACACGAAAGGGGCTCGACGGCCTTCAGCAAATTCAAACACAGATGGCAAACCTTCGTGCAAATCCACCGAAGCAGTTGGCAGGATCACCCGTGATTGAACTTCGCGACATTCAATTACAGCAAAGCACCAACTTGCTATCGGGTGTTATCACAAAAAATGATCTTCCTGCATCCAATGTGTTACAGTTTTTGTTGGAAGACGGCAGTAAAATATCGGCGCGCCCCAGCGGCACGGAGCCAAAAATTAAATTCTACTTCTCTATGAAAGCTCCATTTGGCGGGAAAGAACATTATCATGCCCAAGTAAAAGAAATGCAAGCCCGCATGAAAACGATTCAAGAAGAATTGGGAATGTGATAATTCTCTTCCCCCTTTTTGCGGCAAGCCTTGTATTGATTATCACAGATTCGCGCTATCTTCGTTTCAGTGAAAAGGGCAGCAATCATAGCCATGCTGAGCATTTATGCACTGCTTTCGTTAGGGGTGCAGTTGCATTTGCATTATTGCTGCGGTGAACTTTCCGATTTCCATCTCTTCGCATCAAAAGAGTGCAAACAGACACCTTCAGATCAAGAAGATCATTGCTGTAAAAAAGGAAATTGCTGTTCGTTCATACACATCGATTTAAAGGTTGATGATTCTCACCAGCCTTCTGAAACAGCTCGATTTATTCCGATTGAAATAGCGCAATCGTCCGACTATTCCGTGGCCTTTAAAGCAATGCTTACGGGCCTAACGGACTTCATCACGGAAAGCCACTCTCCACCACCCATCAGCAGGCGGTATGTGCTTTATCGATCGTTGGTGTTGTACGCTTGAGGGTGAAATAGTGAATAGTGAAATGGTGAAATGGTGAAGTAGTAAATTCCATGCTTCATTTCTCCATTCTCCATTCTCCATTCTCCATTCTCCATTCTCCATTCTCCATTTAACATTTAACATTCATCATTCCCATGAAACACATTTCCCTCATCATACTCACCCTATTCATCGCGCTCAACCTTTCCGCGCAGAAACCTTCGAAGTCACCTGTTACAATTACCTTCTGGGTAGCCGGTGTGTGCGGCATGTGCGAGCAAACCATTGAAGCCGCTCTTGATGCTAAGGGCGTACTAAAGGCCGATTTTCAACTTTCAGATAACCAACTAACCGTAACCTACAAGCCTTCTAAAATTTCAGAAGCGCAAATTCATTCACTGCTGAATGAAGCCGGTTACGACACCGAAAAAAGCACGTGCACAGAAGCACAATACGCTCGTGTGCATGGCTGCTGCAAGTATCGCGAACTCGAAAAACACTGAGCGACATGAGACTGCTTTTTTCTATAGGACTTCTAATACAAGTCCTTATGGCTCATGCTCAAGGAGTATCGGGCACGATTAAAGGCGAGTGGGCCGATGGCCGGGTGGAAACGCTTGTGGGTGCTAATGTGGTTTGGAAAGACACGCGCAGCGGAACACTCACCAACGAACAGGGACAATATCATATCGGTATTCCTCCTGAAGCACAGAAGCTGGTTGTTTTTTACGTCGGCTTTCAAGCCGATACAATCACGTATACCGGACAAAAAGAAATTAACGTGACACTCAAACAAACCGGAAGCGGAAAAGAAATTGTCATTGAGGGCGAACGGGCATCAACCTATATCAACTCTCGCGACCCCCAGCTTTTTCAAGTGATGAACGAAAAGGAGCTATGCAAAGCAGCTTGTTGCAACCTGAGTGAAAGCTTTGAGACCAATGCCTCGGTCGACGCAGCTTATGCAGATGCTATTACGGGCACACGACAAATTCGCATGCTCGGTCTAGAGGGTAAATACACCCAAATGCTCTTCGATAACATACCGGCGGTTCGCGGACTATCAAGCACGTATGGTTTGACGTATGTACCGGGGCCTTGGGTGAAAAACATTTACGTCACCAAAGGCGTAGGTTCTATTACGAGCGGTTATGAAAGCATGGCGGGACAAATCAATGTTGCCTTGAAAAACCCGGATACCGCTGAACGTTTTCACTTGAATGCTTATGCCGGAAACGGCGGAAGAACAGAGCTGAACCTGGTGGTTGGGCCGAAAAAAGCGGGTGAGCATGAGGAGCACGAAGGGCATGAAGATCACGAGGATCACGAAGAGGAAGAAGAACACGAGCATCATGAGCACCACCATCACATCAAGGGCAGCTTGTTGGCCCATGCGGCCATGTCACAGCTGCGCACCGATATGAACGGCGATGGATTTCTGGATAATCCACTCTTTTCAAACCTTTCCTTGCGCAATGAATGGCACTTCGATGGTCACAGCGGACTGGGTGCACAAGTAGCACTGAACTATCAAAACATCAACACCGTAAGTGGTCAGTTGGATTACAATCCAACCGACGAAGTACGATCACAACTGTGGGGAGTGAATACGCAGACGCGTCGATACGAAGCATCCACGAAAGTGGGCTATGTGTTTCCCGGAAAACCATGGAAGAGCTTTGGCTCACAGGTAAACGCGCTCTATCACGACCAAGACGGTGAATACGGGTTTCAAACCTACAACGGGGAGCAGCGCAGCGGACGTGTTAACCTGCTTTTCGCATCACGCATTGTCAACGAATCAAACACATTCACCACCGGTTTTACCTATGTATTCGATGATTATCGCGATACGCTTCTCTCCAACTTTGAGGACGATCCAACCATTCAACCCCTAAACCGCCAAGAGCGCGTGCCAGGGGTATTCTTCGAGTACACGCTGAAAGTAGAAGATAAATTCACGCTGGTTGCCGGATTGCGTGAAGACCTTCACAATATCTATGGGCCGTTGTTTACTCCTCGCTTGCACGCGCGATACAGCATCAACGATCATATGACGCTCAAGGCAGTCGGTGGAATTGGTTATCGCACTCCTGTGCTTGTGATGGATAATGTGGGTATGCTCGCATCGAATCGATATGTGATGATTGACGGCGATGATTCACCAACCGACAAATATTTGGGACTGGACATCGAGAAATCAAGAAATGCCGGTCTTATTTTCACTTGGAAAGGCGATGTGCTTTATCGACCCGCAACATTGAGCATTGATGGATTTATAACGGAGTTCGAAAAGCAAGTCGTAATTGACTACGAAACGCCCGGATATGTATACATCTACAACCTGGAAGGAAAGAGTTTCAGCAACAGCGCACAGGCAGAGTTGCAATGGTCGCCCGTGAGAAGGTTCGATGTTCGCATGGCATATCGTTGGTTGGAAGCACGCACACAATATCGCGATGGGTTGCGCGATCGTCCTTTGGTGAACCGTCATCGTGCATTTACCAATCTTGCGTATGAGACTCGCAAAAAAGCAAATGGGTCGCAGTGGCGTTTCGATGCCACCGTGCAGTGGATTAGCCGCAAGCGTATTCCGTTTGTGATAAACAGTCACGACGAACACGACAACGAAGCGTTGAGCAGCTGGTCTGACGATTACTGGCAAGTGATGGCGCAGGTGACCTATGTGTTCAAGACAAACCTGGAACTCTATGTGGGTGGCGAAAACCTCACGAACTTCATGGTGCATGATGCCATCGTTATGGCGGAAGACCCTAGTAACCAGCTATTCGACGGGTCGATGTTGTGGGGGCCGGTGTTTGGAAGAATGGGATACGTTGGCTTGCGCTGGATACTCTAATTACAGCAAGCTCAGCTGCACATACTGATGCTCAAAATCGAGCAACCACCGCTTCCGTTGGATACCGCCGCTGTAGCCCATGTAGGTTCCATCTTTCCCTATCACCCTGTGGCACGGGATGAGAACGGGTATGGGGTTTTTTGCAATGGCTGAAGCTACCGCGCGCGTAAGCTTGATGTCGCCCAATTGACGTGCAATATCCTCATAACTGTAAGTCTTTGCAAAGGGAATACGCATGAGCTCTTCCCAAACAGTTTGCTGGAAATGCGTTCCATCGAGGTGCATGGGAATCTCAATAGTAGAAGAGTTCCCGTTAAAAAAAAGAGCAAGTGCGTGTAAGACTCTATGGAGGTCGTGGTCGAAATCGTCGTTGCCTGCTTCTTCCACGAAATCAATTCGTGTGAGCATCCCACCATGCCCCTCGATACGGAGCCAACCGATGGGAGATTGAAAGTGAACGACCGATTTGCGCATGGGGTTAAAGTAAAACAATTCAGGCTTCACACATCGTTCATTTTGTAAAGTTCTTAAATCACTACATTCGCATTTCGTTAAAACCGAAGAAACATGATGAAAAAACTAGTAGAAGAATTCCCTAATCACTTGCGTGAAGCCTTGCAAATTGGTCGCGCAGCCCAACTCAACGCATGCAACAAAACCATTCACAACATTGTGATATCCGGTTTAGGAGGAAGTGGCATCGGAGGCAAAATCGTTAGTCAATTGGTCGCCGAAAAGTGTTCGGTTCCTGTGATTTGTACCAACGACTATGTATTGCCCGAGTTTGTGAATGAGCATTCACTAGTAATCATCAGCAGCTACAGTGGCGATACCGAAGAAACGGTTGCGGCATTGCAAGAAGCAATCGCAAAAAAAGCGGAAATCGCTTGTGTAACGAGCGGAGGAAAAATAGCGGCTGCAGCCAAAGAGCATGGCTTCAACCACATCATCATTCCAGGTGGCCAACCGCCACGTTCGATGTTTGGGTATAGCTCTGTGCAGTTGTTCTATGTGCTCCGTCATTACGGCTTCATTGATGGAAGCTTTGAGCAAGAAGTAGAAAACAGCATCGCTCTCATCGAAAACAACATCGATGATTTGCGTGCAGCATCGAAACAAATTGCAGAAATGGTTGTGCATCGCATTCCAATCCTGTATAGCGAAGCCATGTATGAGGGCGTAGCAATACGCTGGCGTCAGCAGATCAACGAAAACTCAAAGATGCTTTGCTGGCATCACGTTTTCCCTGAAATGAATCACAACGAATTGGTGGGTTGGACCGGTGGCGATAATCGCGTTGCCGTAATTATTCTTCGCAATGAAGACGACCACAAGCGCTCGCAACTTCGCATGGACCTTTGCAAGAAGTTGATGGGCGAAA
>JBIKSC010000169.1:0-5835 GCA_044348775.1 Flavobacteriales bacterium
ACTGCCGCGCGTCAACGACCATTGACTTCTAGCAGAGCGCCAGAGCCTAATTCTAATTGAGAAGGATACTCAGACCGACCTTACCACCTGAGAAGGCATTACCACCGCCAAGCTCAACATTGACAGCCATGTTCTTCTTGAAGTAATAACGGCCGCCGATTTGAGCGCCTATTCCTAAGCCGGTGCCACCATTTCCGAGATAATCACCTGAAGTATTCCATATGTAGACTCCAACGTTCAAGCCGGCATAAACATCGAATAAATCATCAATGCCAAGCATTTCCACGAAATGATAATTGGCATTTCCCGCAACCCCTATAATACTTGAAGTATAGCGAGCCCCTAAGACACGTTCACTAAAAGATCGAAATGATAACTCTCCTCCAAATGAAATATTCTTATCAAAGCCATAGTCAACTCCTGCATAGAGTGGCAAACCCCATGATGAAAGTCCTATCCCTCCGTTAAACTGCATCTTACCGGTTTGCAATGCATACTGTGAATGTGCTTGTGTAATAGCAAAAGCCATTAGGGCCATTGCGGCTAAACGAATTGTCTTCATTGTTTTCAATTTATCCCTACAAAAATGAACTTTAAACGTCGCCGATTACGACCTCTATCCATCCGAATTTCCAACTCCCGATGTTAGTAACCCGAGCCCTCCTCTCACTCCTCGTCCTTCGCACCTTTCCCCTAACTTCGCTTTATGAATTCGGAATTTTCCCACGTTACCGCCGACAATCAATCGCATATGGTAGATGTTTCTTCAAAAACGGCATCGTTACGCACCGCGAAAGCGAGGGCGCACGTAATCCTCGGTAAGGACATAGCCAGCAAAATGGTCGATCGTGAATTGCACCTCCCAAAAGGCCCCGTGTTTCAAACAGCTATTCTCGCGGGTATCATGGGCGCTAAAAAAACAGCCGATCTCATTCCGCTTTGTCACACCCTACCCATTGACAAGGTGCAAATCAATATTGAATTGGAAAATGACATAGCCATCGTTGAAAGCGAAGTGCGCACTTTCGGCAAAACAGGTGTTGAAATGGAAGCCCTCACGGCTGTTTCTGTTGCTGCGCTCACCATCTACGACATGTGCAAGGCTCTCTCCCATGACATTACGATTAGCTCCATACAACTCTTAGAAAAATCAGGAGGCAAAAACGACTACCAGCGCAATGCATAAAAAACACGCCGACCTGAAAAGGCCTTCCCTGGGGAGGTTTGCTCGCCACGAGGTTGCACTGCTGGGCACTAATTGCGACATCATTGGTCAATGGGCCGACCTTCTTAGCAAGGCCCTTAAGCCTGCTTCAGTCGTGTATGCCGATGCCAATCACCATCCTGACGTAACATCCGATTCTATTCAACGCTGGACCGACAACCAGACTTCCATTACAACCCACCTCCGTGCTACACCGGAAATGGTAAGTCGTCACCTTGCGCTCTCACAAACAGATTTAGTCGTTGTAAACGGTAATCACTTTGAAGCAGCGCATCAAATCATTCTATGTGACCCCGAAAAAGAGTCTTCACTGCGCAAAAGAGCATCGCAACTGACGCATGTAATAGCCATCATCACAACACAACATTGCCTTCAAGTTCCAGATTTTGTGAAGGAAATTGTGCCTCACTGGACAGAAGTGCCTATTCTCAACGAACAAAACATAGCAGACCTGCTACCACTGTTGCGCGAACAAATCGTGCCCCCTGCTCGAGTGAAAGCGCTCATCATGTCGGGGGGTAAAAGCGTGCGCATGGGCAAGGATAAAACACACATTGCGTATCACGGCAAACCTCAGTTCGCGCACCTATACGCCTTGTGCGAGGAAATGGGATTGGAACCCGCCCTTTCCTGCCGTCAGGAGCAAAGTGCATATTACCAAGAGCAAGGCTTTCGCACCATCGCCGACCGGCTGCTCGACCTTGGTCCGCTCGGTGGCATAGCTTCAGCATTCATGACAGAGCCCGATAATGCTTGGCTCGTGCTGGCCAGCGACGTTCCCTTTCTCGACCGAGAAATTTTAGAAGAGCTCCTCGCCCATCGATCCACAGTTCATACAGCAACGTCATTTCAAAGTCCGTTCGATCAATTTCCGGAACCACTTATCGCCGTCTGGGAACCGAAAGCCATGCCCATGATCATGTCGTTCATCGGCCTGGGCTATTCGTGCCCGCGGAAAGTCCTCATTCAAACGGAAGCAAAGATGATTTCCGCAAGCAAACCCGAGAAACTCGAAAATGTAAACACACCGGAAGAGCTGGAAGAAGCGCTCGAACTGCTAAAGAAATCCTGATTCATATCGCATAGTCGAACATTCAGCGTTCTTGTCGGTTTTGATTCAAACCGCAAGGAAATGAAAGTGTATACGCTCGAAAGACAGACCGTTCTGAATACGACTCTTGATAAAGCTTGGGAGTATTTCTCGCGCCCTGAAAACCTCGATGAAATAACCCCCGATGACATGAGGTTCAGAATACTGACGAATGTTTCCGGAAAGAAGATGCATGCCGGTATGATTATCAATTATCGCATACAACCTGCGCCGTTCATGTCATTCGGCTGGACAACCGAAATTTCACAAAGCGAAGACAAGCATTTCTTTGTGGATGAACAACGGTTTGGCCCTTATGCTTTCTGGCATCATCAGCACATCTTCGAGGACAAAGGCGATCATGTGCTCATGACCGACATCGTCAATTATGCAATGCCTTTTGGCCCTCTAGGGCGCATCGTGCACGCCTTGTGGGTTAAAAAGAAATTACAGGGCATCTTCGACTATCGCACAACCGTCATCAACCGCATTTTTCCGAGCTAATCCATTGTCTTCTGAGTATTCAACCCTGTGTTCTCTGTGCCCCCCCATGGTTGATTCACACCAGAGAACACAAAGAACACAGAGAGCACGGAGAAAAAGCCCATTTGAATTGTGGTGAAGAAAACAGAACATCCGTGGTAATTTCACACCATGAAATCGCTTCCTGAAAAAGTAACAGCTGTAAAGCGGGTGTATGCCCGACTCGATAAGGAGATTGACACCTTGCAGCAATCTTCAGGAATCCACTGCCTTTCCGGTTGTGGCGAATGCTGCAAGAAGCCGGATATCGAATGTACGCCGCTCGAGTTTCTGCCACTTGCTCTAGAGCTGTTCGATGAAGGAAGAGCCGAGCAAGCATGGGAAGAGTTGCAAAACAACAGTCAAAGTCTTTGCTACGTGTTCCGTCCGCACATCACCAATTTCGGCGGCATGTGCAATGCATATCCCAACCGCGGACTCATATGCCGATTGTTCGGTTTCACCGCGCGGACCAATAAGGAGGGACAGCGCGAATTGGTTACCTGTAAATTCATCAAGCAGGAGCAAGCGGAAGACTACGATCAACTCGTGGAGGATTTAAAGGCCGGAAAAAAAATACCGGTAATGAGCGAATACTACACCCGCCTTACGAGCATCGACCCCACACTGGCGGAGTTCTACCCAATCAACCAAGCTATTCAAAAAGCACTCGAGTTGGTGATGCATTATTATGCATATCGAAGACGGAAGAAACGGAATTAGTGAATGGTGAAATAGTGAAGAGGTAATGGTTAGCCTCTTTATCACGCCTCTGAATCCCTAAACGTTTCCTTTATATCGCGGGTGAAACAACATCACCTCCTCTCTCAACCGATGCCTGTCGAGGTGAGTATATATCTCGGTGGTCGTAATACTCGCATGCCCGAGCATTTCCTGCACGGCGCGCAAGTCGGCACCGGCCTCTACCAAATGTGTCGCGAATGAATGTCGAAAGGTGTGCGGTGAAATTTGCTTTTGGACACCTAATTTCTGAACCTGCTCTCGAATGATGTTAAACACCATCATGCGCGAAAGCTTCGATCCACGACGATTCAGAAATAAATAATCTTCCTGTCCTGATTTTATGACCTGATGATTGCGAGTTTGCTCGAGGTAATATCCAACCCATTGCAATGCAGTGCTTCCAATTGGAACTAGCCTCTCCTTATTTCCCTTTCCAATCACGCGCAAAAAACCTTCACCTGAGTGCATACATGATATGCGTACGTCAATCAACTCAGACACCCGCAAACCGCAACTGTAAAGCATCTCAAGCATGGCTCTATTACGTGTCCCTTCCGGTTTACTCAAATCGATAGCGCCCAAAATATCTTCCATCTCCTGCACGCTTAAAACGTCGGGCAGATGGCGCCCAACACGAGGCGTATCAATTAACTCCAGCGGATCTGCTTTGATTTCCTTCTCTAGCAATAAATACCCATAGAAACTTTTCAAACCCGAAATAATACGCGCTTGAGAAGTGGGAGCGATTCGGACCTCGTGCAACATTCCTAAAAATGCTCTTACGTCATCAAGCGAAATTTGGTCTGGCGATTTTCCACCCAACGACATTTCGGCAAAACGCTGCAACTTGGCAACATCCGCCGAATAGGCCTCCAGCGAGTTCGCCGAGAGCGACTTCTCCAGTCTGAGGTAGTTTAAAAATCCGCGTTGGGCGATGAGCCAGTTCATGAAGCAAGGATAGTGAAATAGTGAATAGTGAAATAGTGAAATAGTAAATGGGGATATGCCTCGCACTATTTCACCATTTCACTATTTACTATTTCACCAAAATGAAAAACCCCCGGCCGTTGCCAGGGGATTTTCAAACTAAATTACCTAAACAAATTCTATATTAATTAACCAAATACTACTATAAATGCCGTTGCATTTTGCTGTAGTAAATCTTGAGTCTTATTTATACCACAATTGCTTGCTTACCAGTAACGCTTCCTGCACCGTGATTCTTTCTCCATCGTTGTAAGCAGTCACAAAAGGGCCGGGCAACTTGCTGCTCGCATTCGTAATTTTCACGCGGGCATCTCGAGCATCTTTATACTGAGTGTACATTCCCGTCGTGTACTTTATCCATCCGTTGTGGTTTTCAATATTATAGTCTTCCTCGAAGGAGAATTTCTTCTTCAGATAGCTTTTATCAACAACACGATGTGCAGCCAGAATTTGCACTTTATACGTGATTCCTTTTTCTGCTGAAGGTACTGTATTTACTGCTGCTCTGAGAGTTCCGTTGTCGACTGAAGTAACAACTTCTACTTCCTTTTCTGATGAGATTTTTTCTGTATTTCCCGTATTTGTATTCGCTGCTAACTCCTGCTTTTGATTGCCATTAGAGGTATTTTCAACTGCTACATTTGCGGATGCTTGATTATTATTCGTGTTGATTGTCGTGTTTGCCACAGCATTATCTGTTTTGCTAGTATCAGTGGAAACAGTTGATACCTGATTTCCATTTCCTACCCCAACAGCAGCGACTACTTGCGTATTCCCGTTCGTTGTGTCAACTGTTTGAGCATTTCCCTCGCTTGCGGTCGCACTGGAATCAGTGGTAACATTTTGTGTTTCGGCCACCGTTGTATTTCCGGCAGGTTGAGACGCTGCTAGATCCGCTGGGGCTTCCATCTGCACAACATCAACTGTAAATGGATTCCCATTTTCTGTATAAGATAGCTGTCCGCGAATGGCAGGTACAGCACCATCGCTAATACACATAACACGATAGGATATCTCGAAAGACGGTGCTGTGGGTACTTCAAACCAAACGAACTTAATAGAGTTGGCGTCCTGTGTTATAACAGCTCCCCCATCATTATCACGATTTGTACTGCAGTTGTCCGGAAGTACCTCAAGAATTTTTCCGAATCCAACAATTCGATTGTTGTTTACTTTCAATCGCACGAGATACTCATTATCGCCGAGGCGCTCAATGCGTCGTTCGCAAGCCATTTCCAGAACCGGTTGCTCCACTCGAACTACAGGA
>JBIKSC010000170.1:0-5800 GCA_044348775.1 Flavobacteriales bacterium
AACGGCCCATCTTATTGATTTGAACAATCAGTATCTGGTCGAGAATATGGTCTGGGATCTTTTGTTGTCGATTGTTGTCATTGGGCTCATTATGGGCGCTGTTTATCAGTCGCCGAAAATGATACTGTTGACAATCATTCCCAATCTGATTCCATTGGTTATAGTTGGGGGCATAATGGGCTTCGCAGGTATACCGCTCAAGGTAACTACCTCCATCGTATTCAACATTGCTTTTGGTATTGCTGTCGATGACACGATTCACTTTTTGGCGAGAGTGCGGACCTTATTGCTCGAAGGCATGAGCCCACTTTATGCCGTGAAGCGCACTTTTCTTACTACAGGCAAAGCCATGGTAGTAACGACATTGATATTAAGTGGGGGTTTTCTCACACTCATTCTCTCCGATTTCATGGGCACCTTCTACATCGGTCTGCTCATCAGCCTCACACTTTTCATCGCGCTTATTGCTGAGTTGCTTATTTCGCCGTTGGTTATAATTTTCTTTTACAAAAAGAAGGGGTAGTTTTTGTGTTGAAGAATGAAAGTTGACGCCGACTCTTTTCATTCCGATTTTTTTCATTCGAATGAAATTCCAGAATAAGAGAGTGCGAGTGAAATGGGAGAGGTCACATCGCTATAAATCTACAATCCTGTACTCTTATAAAGCCCCACAAACGCCGTTGCCACGGCCTCGTTACTAAACCGCTCCACAGCATATTTGCGCAATGCCTCCTTGTCGTATTGATCAATGTTAGATGACATGGCATCAATGGCTTTAGCCAGTGCATCTTCATCGCCACGGTCAACGAGAATGCCGCGTTCGGGATTGATGTGTTCGCTGATTCCACCCACGCGTGTGCTGATGACGGGCAGCCCGCAAGCCAGGGCTTCCACGATGACGCACGGTAAGTTTTCGTAGTTGCTGAAGAGCAAAAGTGCATGCGATGATTCCATTTTTCTTGCTACTTCTTCCCATGAAATTTCGCCGAAGAAGTCGATGGAGTCGGAGCGAATTCCGAGGCTGGACGACTGTTGTATCCAATGCTCAATGGGGCCATCTCCACCCAGGGCGAGATGCACATTGTTATTCCTGTCCGATATCGTTTTCCAAACTCGTAATATGCCACTTATGTTTTTGTGACCGTCAATGAGAGAGCTGACGTGCAGATAATTTACCCGATTGTTGTTGGGCTTGGCCAAGGAAAACAAGGTTGTATCAACGACGTTCGGAACCACTTGATAAGTGCCGTGTATGCCGAAGTCAATCATCTTCTGTTGCAGATCTAACGTGACGGGGCACAGGAACGCCGCTTTTCGCGCACCGAACCGCGACATCCACAAGAGCAGTGGGTGTCGTTTGGCGGTATTGATGGGGTCATAGCCGGTCCAGTGTTCTGTCACGATGTACGGAAGGTTGAATTTGCTGAGCAACCACCTGGGCTGCCAACCATGCGGCCAAAGCACGTTGTGATGGACGGCATCAAAATGAATGTTCTTGGAGCGAATCAAGTGATAGGCGCCTTTTATGAATGCTTTGCGTTTGGCGAAAAATCCGGTTCTGCAGTATACGATTACTGTATTCACATTTTTTTCGCAGTGCTCTTCAATCTTGGGCGGGCCATCCCATTGGGGCATCGAGGCTACGTATAGCACCCATACGTCACATAGGAGAGCAACCGCTTCGGCATGGCGTTGCACAAAGTTGCCCACCGCAGTGTGTGCCTTACTGGGGTACCAGCTAGAGGTGAATAGTATGGAAAGTCGCTTCGTGCTCACGTCGTTTTATGGTCGCAATCTAAGCGCAAACGATTACATGATTTTCTTGTTGGTTCTGAAAGAAAAATGCGTTTAATTTGCACCCGCATTTTAGACGGTGGTCGTAGCTCAGTTGGTAGAGCCCCAGATTGTGGTTCTGGTTGTCGTGGGTTCGATCCCCATCGATCACCCTTCAAAAAAAAGGTCCTGAAAAGGACCTTTTTTATTTCTTTAATTCCGGGGCGATTCCATTCACGAAGTCTTCAATGACACGTGCTTTATCTGCTGAGGTACACCCCGAAAATGCTGTGAGTTCCGAATAGCTAATGGTGCGGTTGTATGCCTCCAACATAGGCCCTGCAATAGGCATGTAGCTCCAGTGCCAGGCTTCTTCTTCGTATCCGGTTCGGCCGTTCGTTTTTGAGGTGTAGGTTTGATAATAACCGAACTCCGATGCGTGCTTAGTAAGCCATTGATAAATCAACAACCCTTTTCCTTGAGTGAAATAGGCCGGCTCCAAACTGTTCATGTCGATGTCGGTTCCCCAGTGGTGGCGACTTGTACCGGGCATGCTGCTGAATTTCATGATGTCGATGATGCGTTCCAAGTCTGACTTGCCTTCGTATTGAGGGCGCTTCCATTTGCGTTCCCAGATTGCCTTTTGAGCATCGAAATTGCGGGTAGCAGAAAGGATGGTCAGTGTTATGCCATCCTTAAGCGCAGCGGCATGCATGCGCTTAAACGCGTCATACGCCTCCTTTCTGAGATAGATGTCGGTTTTTGTTGAGTACCGAGCTTCAATAAGTTGAAAGGCGCTATGCTTCGCCGGACTGAATTTTCCCAGCAACTCTTCTCGGCTATATTGAGCAAGAGAGTCTGTCCCTGCAACTTGCGAAACCATTCGCTGATAACAGAGCGAGAGAAGTATTGCAACAACAAGGAGCCGACGAAGAGTGGGCATTAGCATCAATGAATTCCTTTTGAAGCCAGGTAGCGTTCAGCATCGAGAGCCGACATGCAACCTGTTCCTGCTGCTGTGACTGCCTGACGATAGGTTTTGTCTGCCGCATCGCCAGCAACAAAAACACCTTCAATGTTCGTTTTGGATGAACCGGGTACATTCAAAATGTAGCCTGTTTCATCCGTGTTGATCCATGGCTTGAATACATCTGTGTTTGGCTTGTGACCAATCGCTACGAAGAATCCGGTCGCCTTTAATGTGCGTTGCTCGCCCGTTTCGCGGTTCCTAACCAATACCGCTTCCACGCCTTGATCACCCAAGAGGTCTTCCGTCTCGGTATTCCAAAGAACTTCGATGTTGGGTGTGCTGGTTACACGGTGCTGCATAGCTTTCGATGCACGCATTTTGTCGCTGCGCACGAGCATGTATACCTGCTTGCAAAGCTTAGCCAAGTAGGTTGCTTCTTCAGCTGCGGTATCTCCTGCACCAACGATTACAACGTCTTGGTTGCGGTAAAAGAATCCGTCGCATACGGCGCAAGCACTCACACCACCGCCCAATTCGCGCAATCGTGTTTCGTTGGGAAGGCCCAGCCATTTGGCACTAGCACCTGTTGAGATAATGATGGAATCGGCACTGATGGTATGTTTTCCGTTGTCTATTTCTACCCAGTGTTTTGGGCCGGTGAAGTCGACTTTGGTCACCCATCCGCTGCGAACATCCGTTTCAAAGCGCACTGCTTGGTTTTTCAAATCAGCCATCATTTCCGGGCCTTTCACACCGTGCGGATATCCGGGGAAGTTGTCCACTTCAGTGGTGTCCATCAATTGCCCGCCAGGTTGTGAGCCCTCATACATTACAGGTTTCATATCTGCGCGAGCGGCATAAATTGCTGCTGTATATCCGGCTGGGCCACTGCCAATGATTAGGCACTTCACGTGTTCTTTTGCTTCCATCATGGTTTAATTTGGATTGCAAATATATCGGTGGTGTTGGCTACAAAATGTAGCTTGAGTGACACAACTGTTAATTAGGATTAACTTCAGTTCAGAATCAGAATAGAACGAATGGCTGTAGTTTTACCGCGACCATGAAACATCTGTTCTCACCAGCCACCCGCGAAAACATTCGAATAGCCTGGTTGGCTATTGGAAGCCAGCGTTTGCGAGCGGTTATCACTGTGAGTATTATAGCCTTGGGTATTATGGCCTTGGTGGCCATGATTACAGCGACGCAAGCCCTGGAGAACAAGGTAAACCAGGAGTTTGGTCGTATGGGCAGCAACACGTTCACGATGCGTTCCGGTTCCATGGGCGGACGGCGCGGACAAGTGGAGCGCGAGAATCCGCCCATTATATTTCAAGAAGCCGTTCGTTTCACGCGTGAGTTCGACTATCCTGCCGTTATATCTATGACCAGCGTTGCTTCTTTCAATGCCACGCTGAGGCACGGAAGTGTGAAGTCCAACCCCAACATTCGTGTGTTGGGTTGCGAGCCAACTTATTTGGAGCTTTCCGGATATGACATGGAGTTAGGCCGCAACTTCAGCGAGGGCGAAATGGAAGATGGTACCAATGTCGTCATCATTGGTGCGGATGTGAAAAAGCAACTCTTCGAAAATACCGGAGCTGTTGGAAAGGAACTCTTTATTGGAAGTTATCGATACGAAGTCATTGGTGTGTTAAAGAGTAAAGGAAACACCTTTGGCATGTCGGGCGATAATCAATGCCTGGTGCCTGTTTCAAATGTGCGCAAGAGCATGGCGACTTCGGAAACTGAGTACACCTTGAACATACGCGTGACCGATGTGCGCACCATTGATGTGGCTATGGATGAAGCTCGCGGATTGATGCGTACCATTCGCGGCAACATGCCCGGTGAGGAGGATACATTCGAAATGTATAAGAGCGATCAAATTGCGCGTGACCTGAATGATCTTACCTCGAATATCACCGTTGGCGCATCGATTATTGGAGTTATCACTTTGTTGGGTGCGGCGATCGGGTTGATGAACATTATGCTTGTATCGGTCACTGAACGCACGCGCGAGATCGGCACACGCAAAGCCATTGGGGCCAGCTCTTCCGCCATTCGATCTCAGTTTCTGATAGAATCTATCATGATTGGACAACTAGGTGGGGTAGTTGGGATTTTTCTGGGAATTCTTGCAGGCAACGTTGTGTCGCTCGTGGTGGGCACAAGTTTCACGGTGCCTTGGGCGTGGATATTCATCGGTGTCACCATTTGCTTCATGGTGAGTGTTGTGAGCGGCTATTATCCTGCTCGCAAAGCCGCCAAACTCGATCCAATAGAAGCATTGCGCTACGAGTAGCCTCAAGCGATGCCACGTATTTTTCGGATGCGTGAAATCTCCCGTTCAATCGCCCAGCTCATCTTGTTGTCGATTTGATTTTGTTTCAGAGCGAGCAGCAACTTACCGGTGTCAATCATTTCGCGTGAGTTGACTTCTTCCGGCAGCGCTTCGGAAAACTCATTGAAAAGTTCGGTGAACCGAAGCATATAAGACTCCTGCCAATCAATGAGCGCCAATGTGATTTGCTCGAGTTTCCTGAATGATGTCAATTGCATGAGCATCAGTTTCAGACTGCTCAGGCCGCTTTCATACGATTCAAGCAAATCAATTTTGTCCGTGTGCGATAACCGAGGCAATTCTATACTCAATTGCGCTTCTTCTTCCACTAATGAAAGCGCTTGCTCAGCCGCAATCAGTTGACTTATGATTTTCTGTTTGCTGCGCAGCAAGGAAGGCACCATGTATTTCTGCAAAGTGTCTTGCTTCCATTCGAAGAGTTTTTCTTCATGTCGATTTATGAATTCATCGGAATCGTGTGTTGATTCAATTCCCATCAAGGCCATAGCTTTCTGTTTAGTAATTTCTGAATTCATTACGGGACGGGTATCGTGCGGTTTCGTTTTTTGGCCTGATTTTTATCAATGGCGCGCGACCCGCAAAAATACAAGCTTAAGCCAGCAATGAGTTGATGACTGATTTTACGGGACACTTATTTTTGTTGCCATCTAATTGAAATGTACATGACGAAATGTTTTCTATTGTTTGCCTGT
>JBIKSC010000021.1:0-19561 GCA_044348775.1 Flavobacteriales bacterium
AGTACCGGCACAGCTAATCTCCACATCATCGGGATGTGCTCCAAAAGCCAGAATGTCCAAGGTGATTTTAGTCATAACAGATGTGAATGGAGGCAAATGTACTGCGAACCTCCGTTTGCATTACATTTATGTTAATCAGTTAGTTAGCGGCTTAGCACTCGAATTGAGAAGTTGATTTAACGTTTTGTTTAGAACTTTGTCTTACTTGATAAGGCACTGAGTTGTAATGTTTTTTCTATTTTTGCCGCGCCTTGAAAAAACAGATTCACATACTTATCACCTTCTTGTCACTTTTGGTCCTCAGTCCTTTGGCTAAGGCGCAGGGCGATGATGTGGAGCTGTTTTCGGAGTTTGAGCACACCTTAGATCAAAACGGATTACCCCATGCCGGTGGAGGGACTGACGATGAAGTTAGCTCTCTTGCTATATTCAACGAAAGGGAAGTAGAGCTCAAGTTGCTTACCGTTGGCGATTCTATTCGCCATATCCCTGCCTACGAAATGTATTGTAATTGGGATACCAAGAATCTGTTTGCTTTCAGAGCAGACCAGTCTGTTTTAGGAAGTGGTATTAACTTTCATCTAGCTCATAGTGACTGTGATTTTCATTACCCGGCTATCGGTATGATGACGTCGCCTTTTGGTCCTCGCTGGGGCAGGATGCATTATGGACTGGATATAGACTTGGAAGTGGGTGATAACGTGTATGCAGCATTTGAAGGCATGGTGAGAATTTCTCAGTATCATTCTTCTTATGGCAATGTGGTGGTAATTCGACATAACAATGGACTCGAAACCCTCTACGCACACATGTCGCAACGAAAGGTGTTGCCCGGAGATCATATCGAAGCAGGTGATGTAATCGGTCTTGGCGGAAATACAGGACGATCGTATGGAGCGCATTTGCACTTCGAATTCCGGTATATGGGGCAAGCATTTGATCCGTTGTTGATAGTGAATCCCTCTGCTCAGGCGCTTTTGGCCTCTTCTTTTACATTGCTGCCACTTCATTTTGAGCCTGCTGGTGTCTCGCCTCAAACAATTGCTGCAAGAACGGCTAATACAAAATCAACAAAATCTTCAAAGGCTCGCTATCACGTTGTAAAAAAGGGTGACACACTCTATTCCTTAGCAAGAAAGAATGGTACATCTGTATCAGCGATCTGCAAATTGAATAGGATAAAAGAGTCAAGTACTTTACGTTTGGGCCAGCGCCTTCGTGTCAAGTAAAGTGCTGACTTATTTCAGTGCTGCGATTGATAATTCAGGTTGAACCAATATACCTTAAGTTTGTTTATTGATAAGCTTAAATCATTAAACAAGCATGCGGGTGTCTTCACATAAAAGAATTGCAGTTATTGGTGCCGGTTTCGCCGGTTTAGCCTCCGCTTGTTCACTTGCGCAAAAAGGATTTCAGGTAACGCTTCTCGAGAAAAATACTGAAACAGGTGGTAGAGGTCGTGCCTTTAAACACCAAGGGTTTTCTTTCGATATGGGTCCATCTTGGTATTGGATGCCCGAAGTTTTCGAGCAGTTTTTCAATCGGTTCGGAAAAAAAGTGAGCGATTATTACACCCTGCAGCGTCTTGATCCGTCATATCGTGTTTTTTTCAGGGATGGCCTCCCTCTCGATGTGCCGGCAGCCTATTCCGAATTCAAAAATATGTTGGAGAGCCTTGAGCCGGGTGCTGGAGTGAAAATAGACCGTTTCATGGCTGAAGCCAAGGTGAAGTACGATGTGAGCATGGCCGACTTTGTTTGGAAGCCCTCACTCAGTATTCTGGAATTCGCCCAACCTCGTCTGCTTGTAGAGTCTTTCCGACTTCATTTATTCTCCGGCTTTTCGGATCATGCCAAAAAGTTTTTTAAAAATCCGAAAATCATTCAACTACTTGAGTTTCCAATTCTGTTCTTGGGTGCAAAACCGGAGAAAACACCCGCCATGTACAGCATGATGAATTATGCGGATATTATGCTGGGTACGTGGTATCCCAAAGGTGGAATGTGTAAAATAGCCGAAGCCATGACCAATCTGGCCAAAGAGCTGGGCGTGCAGATTATCACCTCTAGTCAGGTGAACGCAATTGATGTTTCTCAGAATGAAGCTCATGCCATTTCTTTTGACGGTAAAACAGAACACTTCGACGCAGTGGTTGCTGCGGCTGATTACCAGCATGTCGAGTCAAAACTTCTTCAAAAGGAATTTCGCAGCTATTCAGATGAATACTGGGACAAGAGAGTCATGTCTCCCTCCTCGCTGCTATTCTATATCGGTGTCAACAGAAAAGTTTCCGGAATACGGCATCACAATCTTTTTTTTGATGAGCCATTCGACAGGCACGCTACAGAAATTTATGACACCCCTTCCTGGCCTGTGAATCCTCTCTTTTACCTATGCTGCACTTCAAGCACCGATGCGTCGGTGGCGCCAGAAGGAAAGGAAAACTTATTTATATTAATACCAGTAGCAACGGGCCTTACCAGTAATGAAAGTGATCGAATGCGCTACCTTAAAATGTGTCTCGATCGTATCAAGAAGCATACAGGTGAAGATATCGAAGGTGATATTGAGTACGTCAGATCATACGCTCATGAAGAATTTATTCACGATTATAACGCCTTTAAGGGCAATGCATATGGATTGGCGAATACGCTCATGCAGACAGCGATAATGAAGCCACGTATGAGAAGTAAAAAAGTTAAGAATCTCTTTTTTACCGGACAACTCACTGTTCCGGGGCCGGGTGTTCCACCTAGCATCATTAGCGGTCAGATTGTCGCTGATGAAGTTGAAAAATATTTCCAAAAACGATAATCACTACTATGGGTCATAACCAACGAGAAATATTCGACGTCGTTTCATTCAAGGCTAGTAAAGCTGCAACTCAGGCTTATAGTACCAGTTTCAGTGCAGGTATCAGGCTCTTGCATCAACGATTTCAAAATGCTATTTACGGCGTGTACGGTTTCGTTCGCTACGCGGACGAAATTGTGGATACTCTGCATGAATATAACAAGGAAGAGTTGATGCATAATTTTCGACGCGACACCATGCATGCGATAGAGAACAGGGTTTCCATGAACCCCATCTTGCATGCGTTTCAAATGGTGTATCATCGATACAATTTCGATTTCGAACTGGTTGATCGTTTCCTTATCAGCATGGAAATGGATCTGCAACAGAAGGAATATGACAGGGCGGGATATGAAGCCTATATTCTTGGTTCTGCTGAAGTGGTGGGTCTTATGTGTCTCAAAGTATTTACGGAAGGAGATAATGAGCAGTACCGAAAATTAACCCCCTTCGCTATGAGGCTGGGCGCGGCATTTCAGAAAATCAACTTCCTGCGCGATATGAAGGATGATTTTAATGGTTTGGGCCGTGCATATTTTCCGGGACTCGACTTTGCCAGATTTGATGATGAGATGAAGGCTCGCATTGAAGAGGAAATTGAGGAGGATTTCGATGTAGCTTATAAGGGCATATTAATGCTTCCAAAGGACGCTCGATTGGGCGTGCTCATAGCATATGTGTATTATAGAAGGCTATTCGCCAAAATCCGTTCTATACCAAGTCATCGAATTATGGAAGAGAGAATCAGGATTCCGAATTCTAGCAAGTATGCCATGCTGATGACCTGCTATATCAAGAACAATCTTAACTTGATTTAATCTTGCCAACCAAATGAACAGCAACGAGGTTGTCTTGGTCGATGAACAGGACAATACTATTGGAGTAATGGAAAAAATGGAGGCCCATCGAAAGGGTCTGCTGCACCGCGCGTTTTCAATCTTTCTATTTAACGATAGTGGTCAAATGCTATTACAGCGGAGGGCTCTCAGTAAGTATCATAGCCCGGGCCTTTGGACGAACACCTGTTGCTCACATCCCATGCAAGGTGAGTCGCTTGACATTGCAGCTTCACGACGTTTAAAGGAAGAGATGGGAATGGTGTGCACAATGACAAAGGCATTCGATTTCATATATAGGGCTGACCTCGATAACGAGTTGGTTGAACATGAGTTTGACCATGTTTTTTTTGGCAACACAAACCAATCTCCGAGCATTAATCAGGATGAAGTGTGTGAATGGAAGTGGATGCCTGTCTTCGATGTGTATGTTGACGTTCAACTTAACCCAGCGCGATATACAGAATGGTTTAAAATTGCACTTCCGGAGGTAATGACACGATTAAAACTGCAATTGTCATGATGGGAATTTTAATTACGTTGGCCACGTATATAGCAATGGAGGGAATTACCTGGTGCACGCACAAGTTTGTGATGCATGGTTGGATGTGGTATTTTCACGAAGATCACCACAGACCCACCGGTTCCTTTTTTGAAAGAAATGACGCATTCTTCCTCATTTTCGCAGTGCCAAGTTGCCTTCTCATTGTATTTGGATCCATCGCAGCATTTGATTGGCGCTTTTTTGTCGGACTGGGAATCTTGTTTTATGGTGTATCCTATTTTCTGATACATGATGTCCTCATTCATCAGCGCTTCGATTGGTTTTCTCGCACGGATAATTTGTACTTCAGGGCTATTCGCAAAGCTCACAAAGTGCATCACAAGCATTTGAATAAGGAGCATGGCGAGTGTTTCGGAATGCTGTATGTGCCGAAAAAGTACTTTGTTGAAGCCGCGCGCTATCGAAAGAATCTAGGAAAGTAACTGTTTACTGCGTATTTACCGATCGCCATTGAAGCGTTGCCGTCACTGCATGGTGATCACTCAATTTTTCCGGCAATGTCTCGTATTCGATCGTCTCCAAAGTTGGGCTGTGTAAGATGTAATCAATCCTAAAGGACGGAAAGGCTCCGATGTAGGTATTGCCAATGCCGTTACCGCAAGACTTGAAAGAGTCTTTGAGGCGCTCAGTGAGTGTGCAATACGTGTACGAAACAGGCGGGTCATTGAAGTCTCCGCACAAAATGACCGGGTGTGGACAAGCTCTAATACTCGCGGCTATGCGGTCAACTTGTTCTTGGCGCTTAACAAAGGCACTTTTTAAACGGCGAGCAATTCGTTTGCTGGCATCGTCTATTTCGCTCTGCTCAGTTTTTCCGCTCGCTAAATCATAATCTTCTTTTTTGAATCGGATTGACTGAAGATGTGCATTATAAACACGTATTGTGTCAGAGCCTTTCAGGATATCGATGTAAATACAGAAATTGTTTACGTCGGTAGCAAATGGAACAAATCCCTTTCGTAGAATCGGATATTTTGAAAGTGTAACCACCCCGAAATACTGTTGGCCACTGATAGCATGTGTATATCGTTCGTGATAATACTTGCTCGGAAGGAACTCAATTAAGGTGTCGCGGGTTGGATAGGATTTTGATTTTTCGGATTGATAAAACTCCTGAAAACAAATAACATCGGCCTGTTCGCGGTTGAGCAAATCATAAATCGCATCGCGCGTGGCAGGTCCATCTTTTTTGTCGAACACATCAAATACGTGAACATTGTAGGTAAGGACTTTTAACTGATGTGATTTCGTATCAACACTACCTGAAAAACTGACCTGAAAAAAAGCAGTGAGATGCGCTGGGCCAAGTAAAATAGATGATAGCGAAATGAGTGCATATCTCCGATTCTTGAAGTACCAGAATAGCATGAAAAGGAGATTCGCTAAAAGTGCGAATGGGTAGGCTAAGCCGAATAATGTGAAATAGCCCATTGTCTCCGGAGAAAACGCAGCGGCTGCATAAGCAAGGAGAAGCGAGAGCACTGCAAAACAATTCAGGAGTAACATGAACCAGTTGGTTCGCGATCGCTTCTTTGTTGTGCCTCCGGCGTTTGTCATCATTCAAATGTAAAGCTCCGAATCTTCAGTCGTATTTGTTGAGCCATGTTATTTCTGTGAATGTTTGAAGAGAAAATCTTTTTCAGACTGACTTAAGCTTTCATAACCTGAGCGCCCGATTTTATCCAGAAGCTCATCTATTTTTTTTTGTCTATCGGCACGTTCCTCATTGTACTCATCGTCTGTCTTTGGCCTTGTGTGGCTATGCACAACACGCAGATTGCTTCTTTTGGTTATTTTAGAAAGCAGCGTGCGAATGTCTCTCAAGCTCCGAATGCCGGCTCGTTCAAGTAACCCAAAACACAAACCCAAAAGAGCACCACCTAAATGGCCTATGTGACCTCCACTATTAATGCCGTTGCGGATGCTGGCCAAATCGAGAACCGCTAGAATTATTGCTAACCACGCAAGTTCCATTCGAACTGCATTGAATAGGTAAACGATACGTCGGGGCTGGATAATGGCTGTTGCGGTGATAATGGCCATTACGGATGCCGATGCTCCCAAAATGGCATGATCACGACCGGCGTTTAAAATACTGGATCCTGCGTAAGTGAATACAAAGAGAAGATAACCACACAGGCCACCCAAAATATATACAGCCCATATTTTGCGTGGAAGGACCATCATTGTGAAGAGTCTTCCCATGCTGTACAAGGCAATGAGGTTGAATATTAAATGACCGGGTTGTATATGAGCGAACATGTGGGTGAGTAGTGACCACGGACGCTCCTTCATCAACTCAATGGATGAGTTGGCGGCGAGCATCAAATCTTCGCCTAACGGATAGGTTGCTTTTAGTCCGTTTACATAAAGTCGAAGTAAATGAAGTTGAATGACGATGAAAACGATGAGGTTGATGATTATTAAAATCATCAGCGAATCACCATTTCGTATCCTCGATGAAATAGAATTTCCGGTTATCATCTTATGAATAGAGTCTTCCTTGCTTTTGCCAATATTTCAATATGACGTAGCCTATGAGCATACCGCCGATGTGCGCGTAGTGCGCCACATTATCACCTTGTCGATCGGCTAATGCAAGCAGTAATTCGATTACGCCATAACCAATGACAAAATAACGCGCCTTAATAGGGAATGGTAAAAACAAAAGCATTAATTCGCTGTTAGGGAAGAGCATGCCGTAAGCTATGAGAAGGCCGAATAGGCAGCCTGATGCCCCAACAAGCCCAACATTCATGGCAATATTCAATTTGGCGGCATTGTGATCAACGAAATTTTTACTTTCCATCAGTGCTTGTCTGCCATTCGAAAGCACTTCGTTCACAAGTTCCGAAGGCATTTGCGACATCAGATTATGAATTTCTAAGTAGCTAATAAACTGATGAAGTCCAAAGGCTCCCAAACCACATACGAGGTAGTAATTCAGAAATTTTTTCGGGCCCCAATAACTTTCAAGCAATGCGCCGAACATATATACCCCGAACATATTCATGAACAGGTGGCCCACTCCTCCATGCATGAACATATGGGTTATGACTTGCCAGATACGAAATGATTCACTTTCGAAGTAGTAGCCTGTAAGTGGCTCTTTTAAAAGTGGAATCGCCTCACACGCCAAGAATAAAATGATATTGATGAGCAGTATGTTTTTGGTTACCGCGGGCAGATTATTGAACATGATTACTTAAAATATTCGCTCAGTTGATGAGCATTAAATTCGATAATAATCGGTTTTCTGTTTCGCCAATAGTAAGGTTGAGTGCACTGCATGAGCTGTTGAAACAACGATTCCATTTCGGGAAAGGTAAGCATTTGGCCATAACGGATGCTTCCCGATGCAGCTAATTGCCAACACATGTTTTCTTGCGCTTGAGCGTGTGTTGGTACTTCTTCCTGCAAGGCGGTGAGAGCTTCTAGAAATGAGGCAGAACTTGCCTGTAGATTAATCTCAGCAGGCGCACCAGTCAATTCAATTGCTCTTCCTTCGGCCTGCGCGTAACGAAATCCGAGTGACTCAAGTTCGTGGGAAAAAGAAACAAGAAGTGACTCTTGGATGGGCGTTAGTTCAATGGTTTCCGGAAACATGATTTGTTGCACTGAGCCCTTGCCGGATTCAAGCTGTTGCATGCAACGTTCGAAGCGAATGCGCTGATGAGCGCGCTGTTGATCGATTATCATCATTCGTTCACCCGACGAACACAGAATGTACCTGCGATTGTGTTGCTGAAAGAAAACCTCGTCAGAGATTTCTAATTGAAGATTCGAACCTTCATTTTTTTCATCTTCAATGCGTGTAGCTACTTCCATCAAATCTCTCCATCCGGATGTGTCCCTTTCTTTACTGTCGAACCAACCGCGGAGATTCATAGATCGGTTGTTGTTGGTTGCTTTGGATTCGAACGGATTAAATGCTGGATTTATATCAATCTTAGGAGGCAGTATGGATGCACTGGCCCTTGGGGGACTCAACGAAATCGAGGTTTCTTGTTCGAAATCGATGCTCGGTGAAATGCTGAATTTCCCCAAAGCTCTGCGCACAGCAGCATGAATTATTGCATATATGGCTCGTTCATCCTGGAATTTGATTTCTGTTTTAGTGGGGTGAATGTTGATGTCTATTTGTGTTGGATCTATTTCAAGGTATATCAGATACATTGGAAACGATCCTTGCGGTAACAAATCTTGAAATGCATTTGTAACTGCATGATTCAGATACGTGTTCTTAATAAATCTATTATTGATAAAGAAGAATTGTTCGCCACGTGTTTTCTTAGCCATCTCCGGTTTGCTGATAAATCCGCCAACGGAAACGATATCGGTTTGTTCCTCCACCGGAACAAGCTTTTCATTGTACTTGGAACCGAATATGTGAACGATTCTTTGTCGAAGCGTGCCAATGGGAAGCATGAAAACTTCTGCTCCATTGTGGGTGAATTGGAACTCTATTTCCGGATGTGCAAGTGCTACGCGTTGAAACTCATCAATCATATGACGAAGTTCGATTGCGTCGCTTTTTAGAAAATATCTGCGAGCTGGAATATTGTAAAATAGGTTCTTGACATAAAACGTCGTGCCTGACTGACATTGCACGGGCTCCTGTTCTTGAACCTTGGATGCTTCGATGGTAACCTGTGTGCCTATTTCTTCATGGGAAATGCGTGTACGCAATTCTACCTGCGCTACAGATGCAATGCTGGATAATGCCTCCCCTCGGAATCCTTTGGTTTGTATGTGAAACAGATCTTCGGAGCTTGAAATCTTGGAGGTAGCGTGCCGTTCGAAACACAGTCGTGCATCTGTCACACTCATGCCTTTGCCATTGTCCGTAATCTGAATAAGGGTTTTTCCCGCATCCTTAGCAAACAATCGAACTGAGGTCGCTCCTGCATCTATCGCATTCTCCAGTAACTCCTTCACAACCGATGCCGGACGCTGCACTACTTCGCCTGCAGCAATTTGATTGGCAACGTTCTCAGGAAGTAGTTTGATAATATCGGACATGAAGGTGAAATATAGTTCCGCACAAAACTAACTCGAATACTACGTCCTGAAAAGGACTTGTTATGCCTTGTCGCGTAAGAATGCTGAAACTCCTTCTTCCGGTGAAAGATGGGCGGGCCTAAATGCTAAAATTCGGTGGATGACTTCCTCCAAAACGGTGTCGGGACAGGAGGCGCCACTTGTTATCAAGATCCGGAGATTTTTTTTCTCTGGAAGCCAATCAACTGTTTCACTATGCGTGTGCGTGTTGTAATGGTAATGACGAATGAGATCATGACTTACAAGCTCAGTGGAATCTTGTATGAAATAGGTAGGAAATCGTGTCTCTAGTATGGTCACGATTTGTGAAGTATTGGAACTGTTATACCCACCAATAACCAGAGCCAAGTCTGCACTGCTTTCTAAGGCAGCCAGAGTGGATTGCTGGTTGTCGTTAGTTGCATAGCAAAGTGTATCGCGCGTGTCCGCAAAATGTTCTTTTGATTGCTCACCATGCTTTTGAACCATAATTCCTTTGAAATAGTCCGCGATCTCCTGTGTTTCCGAAGCAAGCATGGTTGTTTGGTTCACAACGCCAACGCGTTTTAAATCACTCTCAGGTTCAAAACCAATCGATACTTTTCCGTTGAAATGCTCCATAAGATTGGCAGCATCTAGATTACCTAACATATACTTTCCAATAAGCTCGGCTTCTCTGAGATCTCGAACTATAATCGAAGGTGCATTTTGGTAGCTGTGCGAGAATGTTGCGCGAGTTTCTTCATGTTTGTGCTTACCATGAATGATGATGGTAAAACCGCTTTGTCCAATTTCTGCTGAACGTTTCCAAACTTTCTCAACGAATGGACAAGTGGTGTTATAGCGAGCCAACTCAACTCCTTTTGATGCGAGCAATTGCTCTGTCTCTATGGTGGTGCCGAATGCCGGAATTATGACCACATCGTCGGCATGAATGTCTTCCCATGGATGGATTTGTTGACCCTCCGTGTCCAGAATGAATTTTAACCCTCTCCCTTCGAGATCCTCATTCACGGCAGGGTTGTGTATCATTTGACTCAATAGAAAAAGTCTTTTTCCTGGATTTTCTTTAATTGCTTTGTAAGATCGCTCGATGGCGTTTTCTACTCCATAACAAAATCCGAAATGCCTGGGGAAAATAAATGTCAGATTACCGAGATCTAGTTCACCGACAGAAAAGTCTTGTTTACGAGGGTCAGCCTGTTTACGCCTGTTTTTGATTTCACCGATAATGGACGAACGGAAGTGCTCAGGGATGTCGAATTTCTTCACTTTTCTGTTTTGTTTTTCATGATGGCTTCTACATAAAGATCCATCTTGTTTTTTTTATGCGCTTTTACGATAGGTTGAAGATCTTTAACCTTCTTCATCTGTTCGTCTGTCCTTATCATAAAGGCCACGCATTCAAAACCGCTAACCATAGCCTCTAGTTCATTGCAAGCGGAGTTTTTTGATAGCTTGCATTGAGCGATGCCGTGGATGTATGGAAAGAGAAGATCAGGATAGTCAATGTAAAAGGAGAGCATGTCAGAATCAATTTCTATCTCAATGCGAGGGCTTCCACAAATCCATTCCATCACGAATAAATTCGCTTTTCCCCTCAAAGCAATTTCGCTGTTAATCGGTGTTGTCGTAAGCCATTGCAAAGTCTTTAGCACCAATTCTTCGTCACGTTTGTATTCTCGGGCGGTTTCCCATTTATACCTCTCGGGTAACTTTGGACACCGGCCGGGCTGAGCCCAAAAAAAATGAGTAGCTGATGAGAATGTAACTAGTAGGAATACTCTCAGAGCTTGCATTCTCACACTTTTGTTTCTGTTTCGGAAAATAGCACTCCCATGCTTTCCAATTCCTGCAAAACAGGTTCATATACCTCTGCGTTTGTTGGCAGATGAACGCCGCGTAAATTCCATGTTCCTTGAAGAATGTGTTTTGCTGCAATGGCTATAGGTAGTCCAACCGTTTTTGCCATTGCTGTATGCATAGGGTCGTCGCCATATGCAATGAGCTTCGATTGAATTTCATATCTCGAATCATTCAGACGGTAGCGGAATCGGTGCCACATAACAATCATGTCGATGTCATTTTTCTCAAGCACCCAACGCTGTTCGATAAGACGCTGCAAGACTTGCGCAGGGCTGCCCGCTGAATCACCAATCGGTGAGTTTTCGAAAATGCCAAGCCAATCTAATTTTTTCAGGATTTCATTCGAAATGTTCAGATAATTTTTAAGCCGGAGTCGCACATCTCCTTCGGCTGGAGGAAGAAAAGAGGAGGTAAAGGATTCCCAAGTCATTCCGAGTGGAAAGTCCAGGATAAACGAATCATCGGTGAGCCCCAGTTGCACGAGCGCATTCCATGCTTCGCAAAAACCTGAACCTCTCAGAGTGCCGCGAATCAGTGTGGGAATATCTTCGAGGTTATAGAGCTTCAAATACTTCAACGAGTCGCGATTACCATATCCGGTAAAAATCCCATCTGCCCCTAGATCAATATGGGTCAAACGTTCAAATAACCGATGGTATGGAATGAATTTTACAGCTCCGTTCTCTTTGAAGCGCGCAGTGCCGCCATAACCTGCCAATACAACGTTACGTGGATTCCAGGTTATCTTGTAATGCCAAGGGTTGTTGTCACTTTGGGGGGCGATCAAACCTCCCGTAAATGATTCAAATGATTCCAGTTGAGCACCGGCGGCTTTGAGTCGATGAATAATCTTCATCGCTGACATGTGATCGATGCCCGGGTCAACTCCCATCTCATTCAGAATAACGATACCCTTTTTTCTTGCAGGCCCATCAAGTTCCCACATTTCATCGGGTATGTAACTAGGGGTAATAACGTTTTTTCCGAAGTCAATGCAATCGTGCGCTACTTTCATATGCATGGTTGCAGGAAGCATAGAAATTACCAAATCGGCATTCTCAATTTCCTTTCGCCTCTGCTCGTCGTTGGAGGCGTCTAGCTTGAAAGCAGTAGCATAAGTGGATTCTCCTATTTTGCTTTGTGCAAACGAAACATCCATGTCCCCAACCCGAATCTGCCAGTCGAATTGAGCGGCATTTTCTAAAAGATATTTTATCAGGTTGGCACTGCTCCTGCCTGCGCCTATTATGAGTATGTTTTTCATAAACGTGAATGGGTCAAAAATAGCTGTCTTTTCGATAGCGGCTAGCTCATTTTCCGTATTTTTGGCACGACCTTCGCATTGCGCGAAAATCACGTACTATTTCGAAACAAAATCATGCTATGAAACTTATTTTTACCTTTCTGTTGGGCGCACTCTTCAGCGTTCAATCATTCTCTCAGGTCTCCGCTGTTGTATTTTCTGAAGCGGGTGAAAAGTTTACCGTCTATCTCAATGGCGAGAAAAAAAACACAACCCCTCAAGTTAATGTGAAGATTCAGGGTCTTACCTCGGAATTTTATCAGGCTCGTATCGATTTTGAAGATGCACTGTTAACGGATTTTACTGAAGGTAATTTTGCCGTGCAGTCTGGTTCTGAAGTCACCTATATCGTTAAGAAGAATAAGAAGGGTGAGTATGTTTTGCGTTATTACGGACAAACCGACGGAACCGGCGGTGGTGAAATAGCGGAAAGCCATGATGAGGTGAAGTCTTTTGCTGAGGTAGATAACACTGAACATCAGGCAGAGAACGTCCAGATAAATCAGACGATGTCAATCCAGGAACAACCGGCGGCTAAGACAACGGTTACTCAAACAACTACTACAACTACCAAGACTCAACCGGCTAAAACAACCCAGTCGGGGGGCGGAAATGTTTCTATGGGCATCAATGTGGATGGAGTGAATATGGGGATTAGCATCAACGCCTCAGACTTGGATGGTGACATGGATATGAGTATGGACGTTCAGGAGTCACATCAAACAACGGTAACCACGACAACCACCACAACTACTTCACAGCAGGAAGCGGCTCCCAAGCCTGCTCCTCGTCCTGTAGCACAACCTGCTCCAGCACCCGCGCCCGCCTCGGCTCCAGCTCAGCCATTGGGTCGATGCGCTAGCTCCATGGCTCCTGCTTCTTTTACGAAAGCAAAAGACAACATCAGTTCCAATAGCTTTGAAGACTCCAAGATGACAGTTGCTAAGCAAGTAACGAAAGCCAATTGTATGACGGCTGCTCAAATAGCTGAGGTAATGGGTCTGTTTAGCTTTGAAGACAGTAAGCTGCAATATGCCAAATACGCATATGACTATTGCTTTAACCAAGGCGATTATTATGAGGTTAATACCGCATTCACTTTTGAATCGAGTATTGCAGACTTGAATAAATATTTGGAATCGAAGTAGTTTTAACGATTACCGGTTGTTCTTATGTGGAGGATTTTCCTTTTTCTAGTTCTGTTGTCGACTGCCTTGGCCTCGTGTCATAGCACTAACCATTATTTCAAAACAGCAGCAAAGCAAGAACAAGGGGGACTTATCAATGAGGCAGCAGAAAGCTACTATATCGCCCTTCAACGAAAGCGCACGAATGTGGACGCTCAGATTGGAATGAAGCGCACGGGACAACTTGTTTTGAATAATCTGCTGAATGATTTTGCTAAGCAAAAGAACTTTGGTGATTATAAGTCTGCCGTTTATGCTTTTCACCAGGCAAGAAGTTACCGCGACAGAATTCAAAGTGTGGGTGTTTCCCTGTTGCTTTCGGATTTCTATGAAAAGGACTATTCGGATTGTAAGAACATTTATCTGAAGAATCTTTATGATGAAGGCAACTCACTTCTTCAAGAAAACAAGTATACAGAGGCAGAGAAGAGGTTTGCGGAGATAAAACAGCTCGACCCAAGTTATAAAGACGCAGGTGACTTAGGCGAAATTGCTTACCTGGAACCCCTTTACCAGCATGGTAAGGTGGCAATGTCACTGGAACACTATCGGGAAGCTTTTGAGCATTTTGAAAAGGTGATTGCCCGCAAGACGTCCTACAAGGATGCTTCAGCCTTACGGCGCGAATGTCTTGAAAAAGGAAGGTTTACCATTGCTCTTGTCGATTTTAAGAATGCGAGTGGAGCCCCTGCTATGGAAGCTAAAATTGCTGCTTATACTCTCGACGCTTTGACATCAAGCCAAGATCCCTTTATTCATATCGTAGATCGTGATAATCTGCAGAACATCATCAATGAGCAGCATCTGCAAATGACCGGAATTATTGATGAGAATACGGCTGTTGCTGTTGGTGAGCTTGTTGGGGCCAAGGCTATATTGACAGGCACGGTTCTTAGTTATTCCGAAAAGAAGGGAACCCTTCGAAGTAAGCAGAGAGAGGGTTATACTACTTACCAAGATCGTGTACTAAACAAGACGGATGGCAAGTATTACATGCAGACGCTCTACCGACCCTGCAGCTATACTGAGTATTACAACTCGAATTCTTGCAGCGTATCCTTTCAGTATAAGCTGACAAATATTAAAACGGGTGAGATTATCGCTACTGAAATCATTGAAAAGACACTCACTGATGAGGTGATCTACGGACGTTTTGACGGAGATGTGAATACCCTTTGGCCTGCAGGCCAAGGAGGCCCCAATACGAATCAAAGTGACAGAAGGGCCCTTCTGGCTATGATGAATGCGAGGCAGGAAGTTAAGTCGTCTGCGGAGTTATCCAATTCAATATTTAATCAGGTTTCTGGTCAAATGACGGGAGCAATTGATAAGGCTATAAAGGAGATTGTAAAATGAAGTATGCAGCAATTGTATTAAGCTTGCTTAGTGTATTCATTTTCGCTTGTAAGGGGAAAAAGGATACTGCTTCGGCGGGTCAAAAGTCTACTCTGGAAGTGCCAGCTCCGGAATGGGTAGGCAATCGTCCGCACTCGTCATCCTTTTACATCGGTATTGGTTCGTGCAGCAAGTTTTCTCAGCCATACGACTATCAGACCATCGCGAAGAAGAATGCGCTCAACGATCTTGCCTCTGAAATCAGTGTGCGTGTTCAGGGACAAACTTTTTTGAACTCTTTGGAGGTGAACAAAAGCTTTAGCGAGGAGTTCATTTCGAACGTGTCAACCTCAACGGATGCCAAAATTGAAGATTACGAAATTGCAGGAACCTGGGAAAACAAGAACGAATTCTGGGTTTTCTATCGTCTCGACAAGGGAAAGTATCAGGCACAGAAAATGGCGAAAAAGTCTGCCGCTCTCAACCTATCGAATGACTTTTACCAAAAGGGTATGGAGGCGGAAAAGAACGCGAACGTTACCGCGGCATTTGACTTATACATGCGTGGTATTTTCGCTCTGAAGGACTATTGGAATGAAAGCAATGAGTACATGTCGGCCGCCGGTAAAGTGTATCTGGATAATGAGATTTTCAGCGCAATGCAGAAGATGTGCGGAAACTTGAGATTAACTACCGACAAAAACAAGGTCCTTCTTTCTTCGGTGAATAATTTTAGTGAAGATATTTTAGCCACCCTGGCCCTAGATAATCGATCTGTAAAGGGATTGACAGTAAAGTATTCATACGAAAAATCGCAAGGATCATTCCGCTCCGAGGTAATGACCACCGAAGTTGGCCATGCTGTGGTACCAGTCAACGAGGTGAACTTTGCGAATTCAGGCAATACGGTAACGATCGAACTGGATTTGAGCAAGCTGAAGGTACTCGACTTGGACCAAAAGGTTCAGGATGGTTTCCTTCAATCTTTCAAGACAGATCGAAAAGTGATACCGATTGAAACCATTCTTCCTTCCTTCTTTATTAATTCAAGCGAGCTGGTATTCGGAACGCCATCTTCGGGTAAGGTGCTTCAGAGTGCTTTGTCAGGTGCATTGGTTGCCAAGGGCCTTCGTATTGCTGGTAATTCCGGTGAGGCTGACTTCATAGCCACCATTGAATCGAACACTAAGGAAGGAGGCCAGGCAAATGGTTTCGTCGTGGCATTTCTCGAATTGAATCTTGTGGTGAAGAACAGGAAGACAGGGGAAATTGCTTTCAGTGAAACGATGTCTTCGATAAAGGGCCTGCAGCTAAACAAGGATGCCGCAGGTATAGAAGCTTATAAGAAAGGTAAAGAGAAGGTGGAACAGCAATTGGCCCCTAAACTGCTTCAAGCGATTTTATAAATGCAAATTGCTTTTGGCATGATTGTAGAAATTACATTAGCAAAACCAAACACGAATAATAAATAATTTTACTTCCTATGAAAACACGTCATTTTACACTTGTAATGCTTGTTGCAGTTGTTGCGCTTATGGCTACATCTTGCAAGAAGAATAAGAAAGTTGTTGAAACTCCCAAGCCTACAGGAGAAGTTCTTATTAATGAATATTGTACCGGAGAACAATATCAAAGCAACAAAGACGCGTTTCGCGCAACAGCTACCGGTGAGAGCATGGACCGTGAAACAGCTAAGAAGAAGGCACGCTCTAATGCACAGTCTGAATTGGCTAAGACCATCAGCAGCACTATGAAGATTGTAGGTGATAACTACGTAAACTCAACTGAGTTTAACAACAAAGAGGAGGTAACAGAGACGTTTCAGGAAATGGCGCGCACAGTCGTAGATCAAGAGCTACGCGGCGCTATTGAAATCTGTGAGAAGCTTACGCAGCGTGAGAATGGAACATTCGTGAGCTATGTTGCTATCGAATTGAGCGGTTCTAAGATTGCTGATGCATATAACTCAGGTCTTTCTCAAAATGAGAAGTTGAAGGCTGACTACAACTACGAAAAGTTCAAGGATACCTTCGAGAAGGAAATGGAAAAGATGGCTAACGGTAAATAGTACCGAAGTCTGATAAACAAAAAACCCTCGCACTGCGAGGGTTTTTTTATGGTCAGACTTTTTTATTTTGTCATGCGGTTGCGCAACTCGGCGTCAATAGCATCCAGGAAGTCCTCTGTTGTGAGGTAATGTTCTTCCTTGGTTTGCTCGCCGTGAATACACACAGCTAAGTCTTTGGTCATCTTGCCACCCTCGACTAAATCAACACAGACTTGCTCTAGTGTTTTGGAGAAGTTGGCTAGTTCAGCATTCTCGTCTAACTTGGCTCTGTGAGCTAGGCCTTGTGTCCATGCGAAGATGGATGCAATAGGATTTGTAGACGTTTTCTTGCCTTGCTGATGTTGGCGATAGTGACGGGTCACTGTTCCGTGAGCCGCTTCCGCTTCCATCGTTTTGCCATCAGGCGTAATCAAAGCAGATGTCATGAGTCCTAGAGAACCGAAGCCTTGAGCTACAATATCACTTTGTACATCGCCATCGTAGTTTTTACAAGCCCATACAAAACCACCCTCACTTTTCATACAATAGGCTACCATGTCATCGATAAGGCGGTGCTCATAGGTGATACCCAGGTCGGAGAATTTGCTCTTAAACTCTGATTGATAGACCTCTTCGAAAATGTCTTTGAAACGGCCGTCATATGCTTTCAAGATAGTATTCTTGGAAGAGAAATACAAATCCCATTTGCGCAAAATTGCCTGGTTGAAACAGCTGCGCGCGAATCCATAAATGCTCTCATCTGTGTTATACATGCTGAGGGCAACACCATCGCCTTCGAAATTGTACACTTCCCAGGACTTTGTTTCACCACCGTCTTCCGGTGTGAATGTCATGGTGAGCTTTCCTTTTCCTTTGATTACAGTGTCGGTAGCGCGGTACTGGTCACCAAATGCGTGACGACCAATGTTGATGGGTTTTGTCCAACCCGGAACAAGTCGCGGTATATTTTTGCAAATGATAGGCTCTCTGAAAACGGTTCCTCCAACGATGTTGCGGATCGTTCCATTGGGGCTCTTCCACATTTTCTTCAAATTGAACTCTTTCACACGTGCCTCGTCAGGAGTAATCGTGGCGCATTTCACTGCAACGTTGTATTTTAACGTTGCCTCTGCGCTTTCGATTGTTACACGATCATCTGTGGCATCGCGGTTTTCCATGCCAAGGTCGTAATACTTGATGTCCAATTCCAGGTAAGGGAAAATCAACTTGTCTTTGATGAATTTCCAAATAATGCGGGTCATTTCGTCACCATCCATCTCAACGATGGGGTTGGCTACCTTTATTTTATTCATTGCAAAATGAGTTATACAACTGGATGATTATGCGTGTTCGCGAGTAGTGAAATAGAATGCGCCTTCGATAAGGGCATTTTCGTCGCTGTCACTTCCGTGCACTGCATTGGCTGCAATGCTGGTGGCGAACATGCGGCGAATGGTTCCTTCCGCTGCCTTCTGGGGGTCGGTGGCACCTATCAAATTGCGGAAATCCTCCACAGCATTGTCCTTAACCAAAATGGCTGCTACTATAGGGCCGCTGGTCATGTAATCAACCAACTCGCCATAAAATGGGCGTTCTTTGTGAATTTCATAAAACTTGCCTGCTTCTTCTTTGCTCAAGCGAGTCCACTTCATTGCCTTGATGGTGAAGCCTGCTTCTAGAATTTTGTCGATGATTTTTCCGGTGTGTCCCGCAGCTGTTGCATCGGGCTTAATCATAGTAAACGTTACATTTCCTGCCATTGGTTTATAGAATTTGTTTGGAGCTGCGAAAATAATGCATTTGTTGTTTGGCAGCCATGGCAATCGTTCACTTTCGGTCGGCTTGTGCGGGCATGCCCGTTGTATCTTCGCAGAAAATACCCGTATGGCAACTTTGGCTCAAACCACTTCCAATGCTACACAATACATGGATTTGGAAGAAAAGTATGGCGCGCACAATTACCACCCGCTACCTGTGGTCCTCGATCGCGGAGAAGGCGTTTACGTGTGGGACGTAGACGGTAAGCGCTATTATGATTTTCTTTCTGCTTATTCGGCCGTAAATCAGGGGCATTGTCACCCGGTTATTACACGCGCCTTGGTAGAACAAGCGTCAAAGCTGGCTCTCACAAGCCGGGCATTTCACAATAGCTCTCTGGGCCCATATGAGAAGTTTATCTGCGAGTTTTTTGGTTACGATCGGATACTACCCATGAATACCGGGGCTGAGGGAGTGGAAACAGCCATCAAAATTTGCCGCAAGTGGGCCTACGAGAAAAAAGGTGTTGCCGAGAATAGAGCGAAAATCATCGTATGTGAACACAATTTTCACGGAAGAACTACGACGATTGTTTCCTTTTCGACCGACCCCGACTCGAAGGGCCATTTTGGGCCATATGGGGGTGGGTTCATCACCATTCCCTACAATGATTTGAATGCGTTAGCTGTTGCGTTAGCTGACCCGGATGTTGCCGGGTTTCTGATAGAGCCAATGCAAGGCGAGGCCGGCGTTGTTGTGCCCGATGATGGT
>JBIKSC010000171.1:0-5772 GCA_044348775.1 Flavobacteriales bacterium
ACAAATCCATTGAAATCGGTTAGTTTATTTCCGTTGTTGTCAGCGACGTATCCGGTGAACTTCACCTCTTGAAGAGATTTCAGATTATCGGTAAAATTCTCAATCGGTATATCGTTGATGGCTGATGTAACCACAGTGTATTTCGGATAGCTCATTTTCAGGGCAGGGTCGCCCAACAGGCTGAAATTGGGTTTACTCGAGTTGGTTGGGTTTACTTCGTTTTTGGTGAGCATGTTAATCATGCCTAAGCTCAGGTTGCTGATATTGGCATCTTCCAGGGCCGAATCGAAGAAGGCTAAGACCATTTCCCGGTTCGAACCCGAGAAAACTACACGTGTTGTTGTGAGCATGGCAATTGCTCCGCCATCAGGATTCATGACCAGGATTTCACCCGCGCTGTTCACACTTGGATCGTCGTAGCGGGCTAATTCACAAGTCGCAGTAAGAAAAACGGGGAGTCGGAATTTATTGGACCACGAACCAATGGTGTTTAGATCGAGAATACGCTCGTGCGCCCAACCTCGCTCGCCCCCATGGCCAAGATAGCTTACCAGTAACGAACCGTTTTGAACCCGATTGCGAATAGCTTCCTCACCTTCCGGGTAACGCTCACCGCCTGGAGTGGATTCCTGCTTGTAAGCATCCATGTAGATTTTTACAACATCGTACTCTGGATATCTATCACGCACAATGTCGGATAGTAAGTCAGCATCTTCCAGGTGAACTGGTTCTGTGGGGCCTCCATTGCCATCCTGATCATCTGCAACGAAGGTTATGAGGTTTCTCCAGGATCCGAAGGGTGATTGAGCTTCGACGCCCAGACAGCTCGCTGCCCCCCCTGCGTTTGTGTTTTGCGCAAGATAAGTTCGGACTTTTTCGATGTAGGCCGCACCTTCACTGGCGTCGGTTGCGGGAATGCGGCCAACGCCTGCGTCCAATAAATTGGAACTACTCTCATCATCATCATCACTCAAAAAAACAAAGTAATCGTCGCTTACGGCTGACAAAGCCGGACTCAAAGACTCACTTGTTTCGTAAAGCATGACATTACTTCCGTTGAATGACGAGGTTCCTTTATTTCGGCTGAATTCGCCATCACCAAACAGAAGGAGATTCTGTGGCATAAGTTGGGGGTCGCCTTGTGCTCGGTCGTAAAGCATTTTCATGAGCATACGAATGGCTGTTACATCGGGGTTACCGCTGGAAAACTCATTGAAAATTTCGTCTTGCGAAACTACCACGGTTGATGTTCCCAATCCGCTATGTATTTCTGCTAAAGCTTCTGCCGACGAACGATGCGAAGGAGCAGCAACGATGACATAGTCGATATTATTCAGGCCATGAAGATTTTGATTGGCAACCTGGCCTTTTGGTGTTGGAACAAGGTAGCCACTATTTGCGAAGGCGACATATTCTCGAAGCGCAGAGGTAGGCGCCTTAAACTCCAATATGTTTTCGGAAGATGAGAAAGTTATTTTCTGAGGATTACTACTATCGGTTACATCCCATAATTGGAAAATGTTGTTGGAGTTACTCAGTTGAAAGAGACCAACGTTTCCCGGACCAACACTTAGCGTGTCCCGAAACTTCATTTGAGTTCCCGACATAGTCAGCGTTCTTGTGGCATTTAAGCGAAGAAAGTCGATCCACCCGGTTACCTCAGCTGTATTACTGTATTTGTTGAATTGCACTGATGTAGTTACCGATCCTCCTGAAGGGTTGAAAGGAATTGAAACCAATTCAGTAGAGGCCACGGCTGACAGCACGCCGTCGCCTGTGGAAACGGGCGATGTTTGTGCCGTATTTCCGGCAACGGAAACAGACCAGTTACTGGCTCCTCCCAGGGAACGCACAACCAAGTTGGCTTCTAGTAACGCGGGGATTTCCGAGACCAAATTGGGCATGGTAAAATTGTATGACCCTGAAGTGTTGATATCGTATTGTTCTCCGAAGAATTCTCTTCCTGTTCTTCCAATATTATAGAGATCGGATTCAATAAACTGAAAGTCCTGAAAACGATTGATGGTGTTTGTTGAGGGTAAGTCTGTCGTCGGTGATTGTTGAATTCGAAGAGGTTCCGAATCATCGATGCGAATGAAATAATATGCCGAATCGGAGTAGTAGTGTTTTTTGTGTGTCCAACGACTAGGCTCCTCGCTATTGCCAGGCGTTCTTTCCCATTTGTCGGGACCTTTTCCATAGAAAAGGATGAAGTCATTGTCTTGAAAAACATTGTCTTCCTCGCCTTGGAAGTAAACCGCACATTTTTGAAGGTCATCAGGACGGGGCACCAGGTTTGACGAGGGCAACAATTCGCCTCCGTTTCCATAGATGTTTATGGATTGCGGACTTAGATTGCTAATGTTGAGTCCCAGCTGGTTGAACGTGTTTTTATCTACCTTGTAAACCCCATCTTTGGCAATAGCTATCTTAAACCATTGGCCTTCGCTCAGAACCGATTGCTGGGCAAAGTCAAGCATGCGCAAGTTGGGTTTTGGAGCGGTTTCCCATTCAATGCGTATATCCGCCTCCTGAATAAGCTCAATACCTGCTGTTGTTTTGCGCATCGGTAAAATTTCTACCACGAGATAGGGAATACCTCTCGAATCGGTGATTCGGGATTTGTACTGCCAATTGTCTGATACAATCCGCAGCATATCGGACGTCGCGGGCGTGTTGGATGTTTCAGTTTTCGAAGCGCTGACGTCTACGGTTAAAATGCGACCGAAATTTTTTAACCTCTCCCTGTGCACAATAACCGGTAAATTACCGAAGTTGCTTGATGGCATTGATTCTTCGAAGGAAAACGCATCGGATATGGATCTTTTATTTGAATTAGTTCCGCTCCATTGTAACCTTTTGTGCAGGTTTATAGTTTCACGAGTTTGGGAAAGGAGTGTGTTGCAAGTAGCTAAGAGTAAGATTATCAGTATTTTGGGTAGTAGTCTCATGCGATTTTTTTCGTTGGGCGCAACGGCTTAAACCATTTGGTAGTCTGATTATTGCAACAGTGGCGCAATTTTTTTCCTCGCAAAGTTGTTGTATTATTGTGAATTCTTTTCAACCACCTAAAAAAGAAATTGTTTCTCTATGAACAAAAGCTTAAGACTGATTCTTGCTTTAATGTCGGTGCTGGTGATGGCCAATGACATGCGTGCTCAAGATCCTGAGTTCACGCAGTTTTACGCTAACCCGCTCTACTTAAACCCGGCCTTTGCAGGAACCAATCGCTGTCCGCGTTTGGTGATGAACTATCGCAATCAGTGGCCTTCGCTCACCGGTAATTTTGTTACCACCAGCGCTACGTATGATCAACATGTACCTACCATCCAAGGTGGTTTGGGTCTGATTGTACTCAATGACCGTGCTGCGCAGGGAACGCTCAATACGACCACAGTGAGTGGTATCTATTCCTACCAACAGGCCATTTCTCGCAAATTTTCTATCAAGGCGGGTTTTCAGGCGAGTTATTTTCAAAAGACACTCGACTGGAGTAAACTGACATTTGGGGATATGATTGATCCTCGAAAAGGTTTCATTTACCAAACAAACGACGTTCAGCGTGGTGGTCAGGTAAAGGCTATCGATTTTTCTGCAGGTTTGCTTGGATTCAGTGACAAGTTTTATGGAGGTGTCGCAGTTCACCACCTTAACGAGCCAAATGAATCGCTGATTCTGGGAACTAGTCGTTTGCCCATGAAATACACGGTGCATGCGGGTGCTGTCATTCCAATCGAGAAAAAGAGTAAGGATAACGATGCTCGTTTGTCGCCCAACTTGCTGTATCGTCGTCAAGGCGAGTTTCAGCAGTTAAACCTAGGGATGTATGTAAGCAAAGGTCCATTGGTAGCCGGTGTTTGGTTTCGCGGACTACTCTTTGGACAAACCTACAGGGATGCTTTTATTGCAACTATTGGGATACAGACCGATGTTGTGCGATTTGGATACAGCTATGACGTGACCATTTCGGAGCTTACGCCATCCACAGGTGGATCTCATGAAGTTTCACTCGGCATCAACTTCGAATGCCGCCAGAAAAAAAAGAAGTTCCGCACAATAGCTTGTCCTTCTTTCTAGTTGAATACACTGTTTAAACGATAAAACGAACCATCAAAATCAAAGGGAAATCATGAAAACCGTTTCTAAGATGTTCTTCGGATTGGCCGCCATTGCAGTAGCGTCCATCTTTACGTCGTGCGACAAAGAACGATCGGGTGCTACCGGTTGGGCTTATAATGACGAGAAAAACGGAGGTTTTGAACGTCAGGACTATGTGGAACAGGAAACCGGCCCGGGCCTTGTGCTCGTGGAAGGTGGTACATTCACCATGGGACGTGTGGAAGACGACCTCAAATTTGCCTGGGACAATATTCCTCGCCGTGTTACCGTATCCTCATTTTACATGGATGAAACCGAGGTTACTAACCAATTTTGGAATGACTACTTGCATTGGTTGAAACTTGTGTACGGTGATACGTATCCTGAATTGATAAACCGCGCGCTGCCTGACACGAACATCTGGCGTGAGGTTACTGAATACAATGAGCCTCAAGTGGATTACTATTTGCGTCACCCAGCCTATCGGGATTATCCGGTTGTGGGTGTAAGTTGGTTGCAAGCAAGTGAATATTGTGTTTGGAGAACTGACCGTGTGAATGAGTTGATCTTGATTCGCGAAGGCTTGATGTCATACAACCCAACCGGACAGGCTGATGAGGAACACTTTACTACTGATTCTTATTTGTCGGGCCAGTATTCGGGTGATGCCGCTTCAGGTGGTTTGAAAGATTACAACCCGAAGGGAACAGGTACACGATTGGTTACGATGTCGGATGGCATCATTTTGCCACGTTACCGCTTGCCTACCGAAGCTGAGTGGGAATATGCAGCTTTGGGTCTCATCGGAAACTCTTTCCAGGAATTGATTACAGATCGTCGCACGTACCCATGGAATGGGCACTATGTGCGTAATGATGATAACGGTGGACGTTTCTTCGGAACTATTCGTGCCAACTTCGTACGTGGAGGTGGTGACTACATGGGTGTTGCCGGATATTTGAATGACAATGCTGATATTACAGCGCCTGTATACGCATATCCGCCAAACGATTACGGTTTGTATAACATGTCCGGTAACGTTTCTGAGTGGGTAATGGATGTTTACCGTCCGCTTTCTCCGGAAGACAAAAGTGAGTTCCGTCCCTTCCGTGGTAATGTCTATAAGACCCGTGTCTTGAATAGCGATGGAAGCTTTGCAGACAAGCATGACAAGAACATTTATGACATTGATGGTGTGGCTTATTTCCTCAAGAATTATCAGGAACAGGCAGGAGCGCGACTGACCCAGACATCGCTCACTTTGCTTGATCAGTGTAATCAGAAGATTACAGCTGCTCAGGAGAAGATTAAGGAGCGCAAGGATGACGAAGCACAGGACGCCATGCAGGAAGCTATGGATTTGGTAACTGATTCTGAAGACTTAGTAGCTGCAGATTTGCGCGATGGAATGTCTGACTACATTGTTAGCACACCCGGTGAAGTTAAGCGTCGTAATGTGAGTGTTGAAGAAAACATCGATCGTCGCAACTATCGCAAGGCCGATTACATTGATTACCGAGATGGTGATTTTAATAGTAGTATTTACTACGCGAACGCCGACATGGAACAGGATAAGAACCGCATGTACGAATGGGGAGTTACAACACTCGTGAATGACCGTGCTCGTGTTTACAAGGGCGGTAACTGGAGGGATCGTGCTTACTACACAATCCC
>JBIKSC010000173.1:0-5755 GCA_044348775.1 Flavobacteriales bacterium
CTCGAAACTTCGCCGGGCGAAGCGCGAGCGAATGCATACGACTTCGTGCTGAATGGTGTAGAAATAGGTGGCGGTTCGATTCGAATACACGACCGCGACATTCAAGCACGCATGTTCAACCTGCTTGGATTTACCCCGGAAGAAGCGCAAAAGCAATTCGGCTTCCTGCTGAATGCATTTGAATATGGAGCGCCACCGCACGGTGGTATTGCCTTTGGCTTCGACCGCCTTTGCGCTCTGTTTGGTGGTGTCGAGAGCATTCGCGATTTCATTGCCTTCCCGAAGAACAATAGTGGCCGCGACGTCATGATTGACGCACCGAGCACGATCGACCAAAAACAACTTGATGAACTTAGCATTGCATTGAATATAAAGTCATGAAACACACGTTGAAAATCCTGATTGCATCTTGCCTTTGGATGATGCTGCCACTTGCCTTAAAAAGCCAGGTTGGAAAAACCAATTTCAAGGGAGTGATTAGTAATCCGCAGCGTGATTTCTTTTTGCTGAAACACCAAGGAAGGATTGATACGGTGAAGCTAAATGCTGAAGGAAAGTTTGACCTGCTCATTGAACAAGCCACAGCCAACTATTTCACGATTGATTACAATCGGCAGAGCATTTCGTTGTACTTGCTACCCGCCGATGAAGTAACGTTATCGCTTTCGGGTGTCAATATCACCGATGCCCGTATAACCGGTTCAAGTGCTCCGTATTGCAACCATATCCTTCAGCGCACGAAAGAAGACCGTGCGTTTTCTGCAGCATATCCTACGTTTAAGATGAATTCGCTTCAGGCTGATACGTTTTTTTCGATTCGTGATTCCGTACGGACTGCGAGAGTAAATGCGCTAGAAGCCAATAACAAGACGAGCAATTTCATTACCCCATTTCGCGAAGCAGAATCAAAAATCTACACCTATCAAATGGGATTAGATCTGATTAATTTCAAGAATCAGGCAATGAAATCAGGCATGGGTGCAATGCCCAAATCCATTGAAAAATACATTGACTCGATTGAGCTCAATGATGAGGCGATGGCCTATGACGGTGCGTATAAATCGTTCGTTTTGAATAAAGCCTCTCTCGAGGCGAATCTGCGTTATCAGACAGACCCTCTGAAATCTCCGGCGCGCTATTATGAACTGGTTGTAACGGTTATTGGAGAATGGGTAAAACCCGAACGCAACAAAAGCGTGCTCATCAGCGAGTTCATGCCCCAGATATTGAAAGATGTGGGCACCTCCGATTTGACATCGTTCATAAGTACACTTGAAAAAGTTTCGAACGACAACAAGCTACTTGAGTCGGTAAAAAGATATGCTGCTCAATATGCGCATCTCTATGCCGGACGCATTGCTCCGGATGCAGAATTTTATGACGCTGAGGGCAAGGTTAGTAAGCTGAGTGACTATCGTGGAAAGGTGCTTTACATCGACACTTGGGCAACTTGGTGCGGGCCATGCAAAAGAGAAATTCCGTATTTGAAAACGCTCGAAGAATCATATCACGGTAAGAACGTTCAATTCATCAGTGTAAGCACAGACAAGGATGTAGCAGCGTGGAAAGCCTACATTTCGCGTGAATCGATGACCGGTCTGCAGCTTCATCAAAGTCAGGAGATGGAAAAAACAATGAGTTACCTCTATGCTGTCAACTCCATTCCACGCTTCGTGCTCATCGATGAAGAAGGGAAAATCGTAAGCGTTGATGCCCCCCGTCCTTCAAGTGGTGATGACATTCGAAACACGATAGACAAGGTTTTGAATGATTAACAGCAGAGCTTAGAAGTTGAAGACAGAATACACGCATTTTTACACAACAAAATAAAAGAACAATGTATCCACCGGAATTAGTTGCCCCTATGCGTCAAGAACTTGACCAAGTGGGCTTTGAAGAAATGATGACGCCTGAAGCGGTTGATGCTGCTGTGAACAGTGCAGGTACCGTTTTAGTAGTGCTCAATTCAGTTTGCGGATGTGCAGCAGGAAGCATGCGTCCGGGAGTTCGCAAAGCAGTTCAATCGGCTGCGAAATTGCCTACCAAACTCGCTACTAGTTTTGCGGGTGTAGATCGTGACGCTGTAGAGCGTGCGCGCAAATACATGCTACCTTATCCTCCTTCATCACCGAGCATCGCGCTTTTCAAAGATGGCAAATTGATGCACATGATTGAGCGCCATCACATCGAAGGTCGCACCGCCGACATGATTGCTGAGCATTTGAAGACTGCGTTTGAGGAGTTTTGCTAGAAGATTTCATAAAAGTTGAGCGCCTCATCAGTTTAGAGGCGCTCAACTTTTTTGAAGTAATGTGTACGTGGTTTTCTTTTAAAATCCGAACGCTACGCCCAACTGATAGACTGCTCTATTGGTTGCGGATTCCTTTAGACTAAAGGCAATAGAGTTATCGCCCGCTATCTCTACCGTTTCATTGTCTACATATTTCACTTCACCGCCTGTGATATTCTCATATCGAGCCTCGGCGTAGATGGAAGGTGCTAAACGCACCCTCAAACCCAAGGCCCAACCGTAAAAAAACGTCATATCCAGATGATTACGATCTGCAGTTAACTCAGAACTATAGCCGCTGTTATCTATGGTGATTGATGTGGTAGTCTTGAACGTTTCCAAACCTGAAAACACATCACCATAGGGTTGAATTTTCCCATTCAAGGGGCGAACCCTTGCATGCAACATGAAGCGATTGCTATTGCTGCGCAAAGCAAGGTTTCCGTTTGAATAGGTGTTGCCGAGCACGGAGTCTTGATTAACTAGAGCAACGATATCCTTATCATCAGCGCCCATGCTATTCCAGGCGTATCCTATTCCCCATTCTATTGGCGAACGTAGCACCGGAATGCTGACTGAGGCAGCCACTCCGGCAGGTAATCCCTTGTATTCACCTGCGAACGCTCCTAAGGGTTGAACCAATTGGAATCCGACATTGAGATTCGTTGAGCGCCGTTGTGCTCGGGAGTCAGTTTGTTGCCCAAGCAGAAGCCAACTTAAAAGAACACAATAGAGGATGTTTTTCATGGTGGTGGTTTTTCCGGGCGCTGCCAAGTACTATGCCAACGGCTCAAAGATAGAGCTAATCACCTTAAGCAAAGAGAGAGTGGAGCGATTACCTTCGCTCCATGAATGACGCACGCTTACGAATTGCCATCACAGGTGCGGCCGGCCAACTGGGACAGGAATTGCAGTGGTTAGCTCCGCTTTTTCAAGATATGGAATTTTCATACTATACGAAGACAGACTGGGACATCTCTATTGCATCGGTAAATGAACACATGATAGCAACTCACAAGCCCGATGTTGTGATTAATACCGCGGCATACACGAATGTCGAGAAAGCGGAAGATGACGTGGAAGGAGCAACTTCAGTTAATAGCAAAGGACCTGGCTATTTGGCTGCCGCTTGCAAAAAGAGCGGGGCATTACTTATTCATATCTCTACTGATTATGTATTTGATGGGAAGAAAAACACTCCCTATTCAGAAGAAGATGCCGTAAATCCAATAAACGAATATGGTCGAAGCAAGTTGAATGGAGAGCGTGCAATTGATGCTGTAACCGACCGCTATTACATTATAAGAACCTCCTGGTTATATAGCCGGCATGGCCATAATTTTTATAAGACCATGCTGCGCCTGGGATCGGAAAGAGAGTATCTATCTGTTGTTGATGATCAAATAGCATCGCCAACTTATGCGAAATTCCTCGCAGAGGATTTGTTGCACCTCATTCGTCTAAAGATTCAAGAGCACAAGCCAATCCCTTATGGCATTTATCATTACACTCAGACAGGTGAAACATCATGGTGTGGGTTTGCACAAGAAATAATGCGCGTAAACGAGATTTCGACCGCTGTTCAAGCGGTGAACAGTGATCAATTTCCAACGAAAGCAAAAAGACCCGGATATTCAAAACTATGTACCAAGAAGTGGGAAAAACATGTTGCGATAGAATTGCGGTCTTGGCCGGCGGGAGTCGCAGCGTGCGGTGCTAGCTCTTAATTAGATGAAATAACGGACGTGCTGGGAGAAGGCGACACGAAAATAAATTCATTACTCGTTGCGCTGCAACCACCAGGAAGTGTAACGTTCACATTATAGACAGAGCTAACTGACGGTGAAACCGTTATAGAAGGAGTATTAGCGCCGGTATTCCAAAGATAACTTCCACCACCGGTTGCTGTGAGCACAACCGACTGTCCAACGCAAATAGCATTATCAGTGGCAGTTACATCGGCATCAGGAGCTGTGAGAACTTCAATGGTTGTATTGCTGCTTGCAGTGCAAGGAGCTTGACCAATGGAATAACCAATAAAATGGGTACCAATGCCGGCTATCGCGGGATTAAAGACCCCGTCTTCCGTCACGCCAGGACCAGTCCATAATCCACCCATATCGACCGCATTCAGCTGCACCTCCGTAGCATTCAAACAATAGGGTCCTACGCTAGTAATAGTTGGATTAGGCGGACCCGATTGTGCATTGGGTAGAGGCCCCAGTTGCAAATTAAAACTGCTGGACGAACCATTCATCCAATCCTCCACTACAATCATGATTGTTTGCCCGGCTGAAACTACAGGAGATGGAACAGACGAAAGACAAGGATAGTTGTTACCAAACTGATTGCAGCCACTGGAGAAAGAAGCGTAATTGCAGCCCAATTGATTAGAAACATTCTGAATGGCATTGCATGGATCCTGACCATTCGGAATATCAAAGACAGCTACATCCAGAAAGCCGGATAGACCATCACCCTGGATTAATAGATTCAAGGGTCCGCTGGTGGTAATATTGACCAGGATATAAGCAAACTGAGACGTTGCAAGCCAATCGAGGCAAGAGCTTACCGGTGGTCCCGGGTTTCCGAAGCTAAAAGGCCCGGCATTATTTTGACAGAGTACAACATTCGTATTACAGCCCTCACCGCCGGCTACTTCTGCCTCACAATAGATGGTTATATCCATACAGGTGAAATTCGACGAGCACGGAAATTCATCCAAGAGCAGAGTAACGAATCCGGTATAGGTAGCCGTCCAAACTATCTCCGATTGAAATCCGCATGCATCGTCATTGGACGCCAGAACCGTGAATCCGAATTCATCATACAGGGTAAGAACAGAATTGAATGTGGGCGAATTGCAAGTTGAAAACGTGTAGGTATTGCCTTGCACCACTTGCACATCTAACGCCTCACCGGCAAACAGACAGCCATAATCGAGCTGACCGGGACAAGGCGGAGTCACGGAATTCACAATCAAATTATCGAATCCACACAGCGGCAAACCACCTGTTGTGCAATTCACTGTTAGGGTCATGCAACCCAGAAAATCAGCACAGAAGAACTCATCCACCAACACCTGCACTTGGCCGGTATAGTTTGCCGTCCATGACACCGTGGATTGAACACCACAACCATCATCATTGTAGCCTAAAACCAGCGTTCCGGTATCGTCATAAAGCGTTATTTGAGAGTCAAATGCAAAGGATCCGCAAGTTGAAAAGGTATACACGTTACCGGCAACTACATCGACTATTACGTACTCACCGCCAAATATGCACGGTGCAGTGGCTGTGCCCGGACAAGGTGGTGTGAGTGCTGTATAAAAAACATTATCAAAACCACATTGCGCTTTACACGTGTGGACTTCGACAAAAAGAAAGAGGCAGAGCAATATTCCGACACTGACTGGTTTCAAGAACAGAAATTGTTAAGGTAGCACGCTAATGTAATCAGAATTAT
>JBIKSC010000174.1:0-5702 GCA_044348775.1 Flavobacteriales bacterium
AGTGTTCGAGGTCGTCGACGGCGATGTTCAGCTTGGCAGCAATTTCATTGATGTGCTGCATCTTACATGACTGGGCAATTTCCAGATCGCTTGGGAATGACATAGTGTTGTTTGTGTTTGGGGCGAATATAGGTAATTAGGTTTTAGGGGGGAGTCAAGTCCTAACTGATTTGACGCCCCCCTATTCCATTCATTTGTCTGAAAAACTCGCTAATTACCAATTATAATTAGGAAGTCATGTGCAAGTGAAAACACCTAGTTACATCTGTCTCCGAATACTTTCTGATGATTCGCTATCCGTTATTACATCTTCGTAAACTGTCCACTCCACGAACCTCCCGAGCCACAATCCATGACGATGACGTAATTACCCGGCGCAAGTGAAGACACATTCAATTCTTCATTGAAATATTGTTTCTCGCCTTGCGTGCTGTCAAACACCAATTGACCGGATAGATCATATATACGAACGATTGTATGCACAGGGTAAGCTGTCTCTCCTGTGATTCGCAGTTGATCTGTGGTCGGGTTTGGAAACATTTCAAACGTCAGCGCTTCTTCTGCGTATACATCCGCGGAGCGTTCGTCTGAATTGATTGTTTCGCTTTCAGGCAACATCGCTGAGTTCGATGTTCCCGTTGGTGCAGCTGGCAGTATGGTAATAACTCCATCGCCGCTCAATTGAAAGGACGCTGATTTTGTGCATCCGTTCTGAGTGACGCTTACAGTGTAAGTTCCCAACAAAGCCGGCAGCAAATTGATACGTGAGAAATTACGCACCACCGTGCTCGGGGTTGTAAAAAATCCGCCCGGACCAGTCCATGCATACGTCGCATTGGTAAAGGCCGTCGGCACATTACCCGAAACAGTCACATTCGGCCCTGCAGGCGCTGTGCTATAGGCACCCGTCACCGTCAGGCGTGTTAAACGCACTTGTATACTCGCTGTGTTGCTGCAACCATATTGGTCTACCCCAACCACGCCATAGGTGCGCAGTTGTGTAGATGTCGTGATACCGGTATTACTATCTATCAACTGACTTCCATGTGCCGGAAAAGTGGTTCCACTATACGTCCAATTGTAATATACACCACCCGTGGCGTTCAATATGATGTCGCATCCTGCTAGCTGAGTTGCTGCGGTGTTATTACCCGTGAGCTGGTTGGTTACCGTAATAACAGGGCGCGGACGAACCGTTACGGTATGTTGCACCGTCACCGTGCACACGGGACTATATGTTACTACAAGAACGTAGGTGTATGTGCCCGCTGTCAAACCTGTTTGCGTGATGGATGCTGTACTAGCAGTGAAGGTAGCCGGCGACCGCGTCCAGCTATAGGTTACAGGGAAGCCTTGCGTGCGCGGCGTAACCACGCTGCTCAGAGTAAGACTTTCTCCCTGACATATCACTGTTGGACCGCATATCTCAGCATTAAAGTTAATCGGACACAAACATCCATCGCCCACCTCGAATGAAGCAGACGTTTCGCAGCCATTCGCATCGCGCACCGTGACAGAATAGGTCCCTGCAACCAAGTGGCTAATGTCTTCGGTGACTTCTCCGTTACTCCAAACGAATGAATAGTTGGGAGTGCCGCTATCAACATTCAAATCAATACCACCTGAATTGGCCGGGGAACAATACGCCGCTCTGGCTTCTCCGCTTACTCTCAATGCGCGTGAAGCCGGAACGAAAATGCGCGATGAGGCAGAACATCCATTAGCATCCGTCAATACAACTGAATACATACCACTAGGAACACCCACCAATTGTTGAGCGGTTGAACCATTCGACCACTGGTAACTCACAATAGGATTTTGTGACCCGATGATCAAATCAACCATACCACCTGAACCACCACAATCGGCCGTAACATAAAACCCAATGTTTATAACGGGTTGAGAAGGGCCGCTGACGGTGAAAACTGCTGTATTAGCACACTGGGCCGAATCGGTAATCACGACCGTATAGCTTCCCGCAGGTACATTAATAAGCCCTTCAGTGGACATTCCGTTGCTCCACAAATAGGTCAGTGGTCCATTACCGCTAACAACATTGATAGAAACAGAACCTACGGAATTACCGCAGCTATCCGGTGTTGTTGATCCGGTTATAACAGGCAATTGCAAGGCATTAATCGTAAACGACTGGCTTACTTGGCATCCATTGTTATCTGCCACGCGCACTGTGTAGTTCCCTGTTCCAAGTCCCGACAAGTCTTGCGTTGCAGCACCATTCGACCAGGCATATGTATAAGGGTTTAATGCTACTCCACCACTCACAGAAACGTCTATTGAACCCAAATTACCCAGGCAATCTTGTTGTGTAACAACAGCTGATAACGCAATTGAATCAGGTTGGGCTATGGTATAGGTCGTATCAATCGAACAGCCATTGGCATCGGTTACCAAAACCGAATAACTGCCCGCTACCAAATTCTGATTCGATGCTGTGTTCGCTCCATTCGACCACGCAAACGAATAAGGTTCTACTCCACCCGTTGCCAATACTTCAACGTCACCATTTGCAAACCCGAAACAACTCACGTTGCGAATGTTGGCAGAGAGTGTAGGATAACTAAACGAAGCCTGAACAGTAGTATAGAAAGTAGCGGAACATCCTAAGGCATCTGTTACCACAACGGAGTAAGTACCCGCGGCAACATATTCTATAGTCTGTGTGCTACCGCCATTGGACCAGGCATAGCTGTAAGGAGCTACACCACCGCTCACGAGCACTTCCGAAAATCCATTCATTTGTGCGCAAACCTCCGGCTGATTCTGAAACGATGCCAGCAATGCAGAGGTGCTACCTCCCACAATATAAGATTCGGTATAACTGCATCCTTGTGCATCGGTGATCGTCACCGAAAGCGACTGTGCGTTGAGACCAACAGCAGGATTGGATGTTTGGCCATCGCTCCACAAAATAGCAATAGGAGCAGTTCCTCCAACTACATCCAACAGAATAGAACCATTCGGACCGCAAAGGGCATCGGTAACAGTTGCCGAGGCGCTTAACGACGAAGCTTCGAGAATTTCAAATGAAATGACGGGGTCATCATTGCATTGTGTTTGAAGAATGTAATAGTTACCTGCAGGAAGACCTGTAAATACAGCTGAGTATGCCGATATATAAACCGGATAATAAGTGTCGCCTGTGTTCAAATTAGTAATACCCAGTAAATCGCCCACAAGTTGCAGAGGCAACGAGCCAAACAAGCTATCGACCGCAAGCGTTGCGGCACCGTTGGCAACGCCTGGACATGCAGGTAGTAAAGTTGACACGGTCCAGTCCTCTGTAATCAAGACATCGGGCATGGCGATTTCCGGATTGCTGATGCAACCATTGGCATCGACAGCAATGATTTCCCCCATTTCATTTCCCACAGAGAATGAGCCTGTGGTATTCTGCTGGAAGCTGCTGAAGCTCGAATAGGTGTAGGTGTATGGTGCAGTTCCACCGCTTATCACGGAAGCCTCAATTTCACCGGGCGATTCGGGGCAGGTGTATGGGACCACGGGCGTAACCATAACATAGATTGGATCGTCGTTGCAGTCAGACGCCGTTTCATCGCCCACGCTGCCGGGGCCTCCATCTATTCCATTAGCTCCATTACTACCATTATCACCGTTCGGAGGTGTGTTGGCAAAGAAAATCGGGCATTCGGAATCGTAGGTTCCATTGGCATTTGTTAGAGTCGTCACGATTGTATTGAAGAAAAGAACATTTCCTTGCGTGAAAATTTCATGAACTATTCCCCACGGAGAAGGAAGGGTCGAAGATCCGACAATCAAAGTATAATAGTCAAAAATTCCGAATCTTGCTCTGACAAAGACTTCTTGCGAAGCTAATTCTCGAATAAAAACGGTATCAGCACCGCTTACATACTGATGAAGCCCTGAACCGAGTGACGTATAGACACCACTATTGTTCCCAGCGGCACCAATGCTCTGCAGAAACGTGAGCACTTCACCTGCGTGGCAACCGCCTGCAATAAGAGGAGTAGGAGTTCCTGAGCCACCGCCACAAAGTAGCCCTCTTAATGGCCCATTTGAGCCACCTGCACCGCCCATCCCACCAAAACCGCCGATAGCACCGAAACCACCATTTACAACTCTATGAAAACTCTGTGGAGCAGGCGACGCTGTGCCGCGAATAATCTTAATCATTCCACCGGATCCTCCATTTCCACCATCGCCGCCGTTAGCGCCATCTGCACCGCCGCCACCGCCGCCACTGCCTCCGGTATTGCATCCGTCTCCGCCTAAACCACCATCTCCGCCACTACCTCCATTACCGGCCTGCCCACCGCTGAGAGCGCTCATTCCGTTTGACAACATGCATTCTTGTTGTGGTAAATCGAGTGTGCGAGCTGAAATCAAAATCACTCCCCCACCTGAGCCACCTAGACCACCATCACCACCTGTTCCTCCGGAACCACCCGGGGTGCCGTCTAAACCTAAAACTAAGCCATGTGCTCCGGCACCTCCACCGCCTGCACCATAACTACCATTGCCACCGTTTCCGCCGTAGCCGCATCCGCCCATGACAAGTAAGTTAGCACTGATATTTCCGGTGTTCGTTGATCCCGCAGCACAGCCCGGGCAGTTCGGCTGAGAAGGAGATGTCGGCAGATTCGCCGGCAGGCCATATTCAGCGCCGTATCCACCACCGGAGAAAGCGTTTCCTAAAAGACCAGTTGCACCGCCATTACCTCCGGATGCAATACCACCTGCTCCGCCTTGACCACCCACGCCGCCAAAACCTTGCGTGCCCGATTGGAATCCGGCGCCCGAGGCGTCTATAAATCCTCCGGCGTCAATTGTAAGTGCACCCGAAACCATGCAGGTCACAACACCTCCCGTAAAGCCGTTCCAAGGAAGCGGAACAACCGACGTGCCGGAGGGGATGTATAAACTACTGTATTCGGGAACCGTGACCAGTTGAACCTTACCTGCGAAAGGATCATAGGTGCGCTGAATGCTCAACACACGAACCATGTTGGCTGTTGTTTGAACCACATGTACGAACTCCCAAGTGCCGGGAACGCCGCCCTCCATTTGGATTAGTAGCGCCTTGCTGCCGGTAAAGAAGAGCGAAGCATTGGATACTTCGATTTCCCGCGTTGCCGAATTCACATTGACTACTTCTGAATATTGATTAATGACCTCACCCGGACTGAAAACCGTATAGGGTCCGAAGCTACCTGAACCAAATTGCGCAACAAGTGTGAATGGTAACTGGAAAAGCATTAACAATAGCGTCAATGCTAGTGATCGCGTAGTGTACATCATAAGCGAGTTTTTTTGGTTAACTAGGATTTGGAATTGTTCTGGTTATGGTTAGTGCCAATGTAAAGGATAAAACAACTCCACTCAACCATCGAAGCAACGAAACTTCAAAAAAGATAACATAGCTGCATTGAATTTCAGCGTGTTATTTATACCCTTTAAATTCCTTTCAATGCGCCATTAAATCCTCCACTTATCAACGCCAACAATTCATAACTCGCTTGCGCCGTTGCTTCAGCATGGGACTACGTTTTTACCTTGAGGCCCAATTGTTGCCAAACGCGCAGGACATGAAAAAACTACTCCTTCTACTTTTCTTGCTACCGGCTCTTCAGCTGGTGGCACAGCCCAATCGCACATACACCATCAAGGATAAAAAAGCCATCAAGACTTTCGAAGAGGCTTTG
>JBIKSC010000175.1:0-5606 GCA_044348775.1 Flavobacteriales bacterium
CTACGGAAGCCCGTGTGGATTTTTTATTTGGTGTAGGCGCTCGTTTCTTTGCACCATGAATTCAAACTCGCAACTTCCTGTCATGGAAACCTTCTACACCGTCCAAGGTGAAGGTGCTTATGCCGGTGCTCCCGCCTATTTCATTCGACTGGCCGGTTGTGATGTGGGTTGCGTGTGGTGCGATGTAAAGGAAAGCTGGGATGCCGAAAAGCATGCGTTGCAATCGGTTGAACGATTGACGGAAGACGTGATTCAATCTGGCGCTCCAATTTGTGTTATCACTGGTGGAGAACCAACCATGCACAACCTAGAAGAACTCACACGGGTATTGCAAGCCCGAGGTATCCGAACACACTTGGAAACTTCCGGAACGCAACCGCTCACCGGCGCGTGGGACTGGATAACGTTTTCCCCCAAGAAATTCAAGGCACCCTTGCAAGAGTATTATGCGAAGTCGCATGAGTTGAAAGTGATTATCAATCACGTCAGCGACATTCCGTGGTCGCAGGAGCACGCCGATAAAATGTCTGAGCGAACGATGTTTTACATGCAACCCGAATGGGAAAAGCGAGAAATCATGCAAGTCCACATACTGGATTATATCCGTCGAAACACTCAATGGCGCATCTCCGTGCAAACGCACAAGTACCTTGGAGTCGATTAATCTACTTGTCTTCGTAGAGCGCTATATTCTTTTGGCCGTTCACATCAATGCTTCCGCAGTTGTGGTGCTGTATAATCTCAGATAATCGAAAGCAAATTCTTCGGATTGTGCAGTGCAGGAAGCATATATGCGCAGCTGCAGTGAAGTTCCTGTGGCGGGAATGTTGGCCGTGAATTGTTGTAACGCAGGTATGAGAACACTTCCTTCCCCTAACCCGTTTAAATCTGTATCGTGGAATAGCCCTGAGTTCGATTGTGTGCCGGAAGCAGCGAATTGCAGAATCTTAGTCCAGGGACCGCCATTCATGCTATACTCAACGTAGAGTATATCATCATAGTCCCAACCTGCTGCCGGGTTACCGGACCCGAAAAGACCGCGGAATTGAAGGCCTGTTTGCCCCGTTACATTGATGGCTGAGAAGGTGATTGTTTTATTTGGTAATCCGTCACCATTTCCTCCGGTGATATTTAAGTTTTCACCGGCCCAAATGAAATTTCCGTTTTTGTTGGAATAGGGAGCTACTGTATTCGAAATGTTCGAACCATTGGTTCTATTGTAATGACCATTGAGGTTGGTTGTGAAAACGGAGGCTGAGGTGTAACCGGTGCCTAAGCCATTGGTTTCAAAGTCTTGTACCCAAATTTGTGCAGTTAACCGCGGAAGAGTTAATGCCGTGCAGAGAAGAAGAAGAAGCGCGCGCATGAGGCTTTGTTGTGCTAGTGGTTATGTTATTAATACAACCCGAAACCCACTATTCTTGGTTACAACCGAGAATTTAGTTTTCCGGCTCTTTTCTAGGCTTAACAACAGAAAACATGCGGGATACATTAAATCCAAACTGAATATCGCCTTCCGACCAATCGCCGGTCGTTTCCGTGATAAATCCCTTTTCATTCATCGGTTTGCTATTGGTGAAGTGAAGCTGGAAAACGTGGCCTCCGGTTTCAATATCGAAGCCGAGTGAAAGAGAATTTCTATAAATATCATCTAGCTGATTACCCGGAACAGGTACCCATTCGAAATTGAATGATGATCGCTTGGTGAGTTTGTAGCGACCACCTACACCAATCGCGTACACATCATTTTTTACAGTGGAATCGGCAACAAGATTGCGATGTACCAGTGTTGGAGCAACCTGAAGAGAGAGGGCATCACTGATCTTGCGTGCTATTAGGAGCTGATGACAGTAGTAAAGACGAGAGGTGAAGTAGTTCTTGCGTTCGGGGTCTGCAAAGGGCGTTGTGCGTACAACCGCAGAGGAGAACCAGGAAATGGTTACGGGTACATTTTTAGACCCCGTCGATTGACGGATAATCTTGTATTTGACAAAGCCATCAATTTCTTTGTTTACGTTAGATCGCCCGAAGCCAATCATCATGCGATCGTTTACTCCGTATTCAAAACCGAGACGCATGTAGGCCTGGTCCAGCCCCCATAATTCGCTTACACCGGAATTGATTGTTCCGAAGCGGTGTGAAATGCGAAAGTCGAGATGACCGGCAGCTGCATTTTCAATGGAGTGCATATTGATGACACGTGTCGACTTAAACGTTGCTATGGTATAGTCGAGCGTAGGTTCATCTTCCCCTAATAGAGAAAGCAAATCTGTCGTGTCTTCTTGCGCACGAATGGCTTGAAATAAAAACAGAGCTGATACAATCAGCCCTGTTTTAACAATGTGGATGCTTTTCAATCGCATTATTTCTTCAATTCGGTGAGTGATGACTTAGTGGTTATTTCAATCACATTCGAGATGTTATCTGATTTATCGCCGGGAATCTTCACGTCGAAATCGCTGGCCTTGATGCTGAACTTCGCATCGGTGTCGATTTTACCGCCGCCTACAACGAAAGTAGCTTCTGTGCTGACGGGTTTCGATACCCCATGCAAGGTAAGCTCACCTACAACCTTGGCTTTATAAGTGCCGGCTACAGCCACGTTTACAGCGGCAGGGTTTTCCAATTTGCCCTTGAAATTGGCTTTCGGAAATTTATCACTTTCCATGTAGGTCTCATTGAAGTGTTCACCCATGAATGCATTTTCGAAAATGAATCCTTTTACGAGTGTTGCAATTTCAATTGCGCCTGATGTGGCATCATACACAATGGATGCTTTATTATTTGTCGCTTCTATCTTTTCCAGTTTCGCATTCGAGAAGAAACGGATAGTGCCGTCTTTAGTGAAAAACTTTTGAGCCTGGATGTTGAGTGACGCAGCCACCAGGACGTTGAAGAATAAGAACTTTTTCATGCTTTTTATTTGGTTTGATTTACAACAACGCCTTGATTCAATTGAACCTCTCCGAAGATATCGTTCAGGAAGCCGTTGCATATTCCTTTTACTTCAATCATGGTGCCAGGCTCTTGCTGAGGTGCTTGGGCGCCTTGCATCAGAGTGACGCTCACTGTGCTCATCTCTGTGTCTGTTTTCATAACCACTTGTGTATTTCCGGAAGCATCCGTACTGATGGTTTCTACCTCTCCAGAAATTTGAATGACCTTGTCTTTGTACTTGGTCCAACTTGCCGCTTCGTCGGTGGCAAACTCAGTGAACAGTTGACTGGCGCTAACCGTAGCGAATGGCTTTTCATCTTCTGCCGTGCGGTGTGGTTTGTTCCATAGATAGAAACCAATTCCTGCAGCAGCTAAAATTGCAACGAGGAGGAGAAGTATTATTTTTTTCATGTTATTGAGGATATCCGTTTTGTTGCCAACGAGAAAAAGCTTCCAAATCACATGCTGTTAGATTTTCTGATGGTGGCATTTTACTTCCTTGGTTGCATGTTTCACCTTCTACTACGCGGCATACGATTTCTTCTTTTAATGAGAAAACAGCATTAAAAGTTGTAAGGTTTTCTCTGCCATTATTCACTTGGTTGTGACATGTCGAACCATAACAGTAATTACCTATCAAAGAAGATATTCTTGCGGTATAAGTGAAAGAGGTATCAGTGCAATTTACTATGTCAGCTGTTTCCGGATACAGATAAGCCTCATTATCGTAGTAGCATGAGTGCAAAATGGAAATCATGAGAATCAAAACGAATGCAGTGGTAATCGATTTCATGGTCATTAATTGTTAGGCATTCCTGCGTCAATCCATGATTGTATTTGATTCTTGACACAATCGTTCAACTGATTGATAGGAGGCATGGGATTATTGGCATCGTTCACCCTGTCCATCAGGCCATTCGAGGTGACGGCTGCCTGTATATCACTATAGGTCACCAGAAGCAATCCGGCTTCCGGGTCATTGCCGCTGTGACACCCGGTGCAGTTGTTTTGAATGATAGGGAGAATATCTTCAGCGAAAGCAAAGGTGCTATCGCATTCGGTGCAGCTGTTGTTTTGAGCTCCTTGCTCTATCCAATCTGCAATTAACTCCATTTCGTTCGCTGTGAGCGCGGTGGCGTCCGGTGGAGGCATTATTTTATCGGGGTCTGTTTCTGCAATAGCGTCGTCCCACAATTCTGAGCTGTTTAAGTCGCCCGGCTCAACATAGAGCATGATTTGTGCATAGTTTGTCAGAACTATAGAGTCATTGGTTTCAGTTGGTGTGTTATGACAACCCGACATAGCACAGCGCGAAGTAATGAGCGGGAGTATTGTATTGGTGAAGTAAACACTATCCGGGCTGCAGGGGTCCACGATAGTGTCGTTAGGATTTCCTCCTCCTCCGTTATCATCAGGAGGGATAACATCCATCATCGTCTCAGGATGGTGTTTGCAGGCCACCAGAATAGCCAGTAACAAAAACACGATTGATCCGATTTTTGGAGTGTATTTCATGAGGAAATGGAAGCGGGGCTAAATTACTTCTATTGCTAACGCGACAGAATTGACATAAATCAACTTTTAAACAAGGATATGCCGATGTGAATTGAATTCATGCAGTGAATTGGGATGCTTGGGCGCTAAATCACAACAGGAACAATTGCTCCAAAGGATTCACTATACGAGTTTACCGGCAATTATGCTTGTTAGAAACGAATTGGAAACAACTAGTTAGGGGTTACAAAACCAAATGTCGCCTTGCATCCGATCAATTCCAGGACGTTCGATTCATTGCCAAGTTCTACTAGCTTGACGGAGAATGCAGCGTTCAATTCTAATGCGTTGTTGCCTTGAAGACCGGCCGCATAATTTTGATAGCTCAGCAGACTGAACGCATTGCTGTTATTCAAAGGTGTTGTTGAAACGAATGTCTTTCCTTGGGTTGTGGTTAAAAAAATCTTGCAGTGGCGGGGCTAATGTAAGAAGCGTACGCGTGTTCTTTCCAAAAACCGAGCATGATGAAACCAACAAACCTGAAAGCTCCCTCATTTGTTATAACGAGGGAGCGACTTTTCTGCATAAAATAATTTAAATGTCCCAGGTGATTTTCACTGAGTCTGACGTAGGGTGTGCCTGGCAGCATAATACGAACCCGGCTGCAATTTCTTTATCGGTGAGCGCATAATTTGCGTCCATACTTACTGTTCCTTCAACCAATTTGGCCATGCACGAAGTGCATACTCCGCCTTTGCAGCTGTAAGGTGCATCAACACCAGCGTCTATTGCGGCATCCAGAATACTTTTTCCTTGCGTGTCAAGTTCGAACGAGGTCGACGTTTCGTCTATGATGGTTGTGATCTTTGCCATGTTAGTTGTTATTAAATGATTCGAGAATGGATGTTTTGTCTTGCCAGTCAATTGCTTCAAGACGTTTTTCGATGAGTTGATTATTAAGATAAAAGAAGGAAGCCGGTATTGTATAGATTCCCATTTCTTTTAATGATGATGTATGCAAAAAGGTAATTCCGGAAGGCATGTTTGCGCGCATGACCTCAATCTTATCGGGAGCATCATCCGTGATGCAATAAAAGCGAATTCCGGTTTCACGATAGGATTCAAAGTGTGTTTTTAACGAACGGATTTCTTTCAAGCATGGTCCACACCAGGAG
>JBIKSC010000176.1:0-5603 GCA_044348775.1 Flavobacteriales bacterium
GTGCGTGCTGACAGCAGTTTTGATTTTGTACTTACCTCCAGCTATTCCGACTGTATTCACACGCAGAACGTTCATGTCGATGTGCAACCGCTGCCCTTGGTCTATTTAGCACTCGTCGATTCCCTTTGCGCAAATACCGGTTCTATTCCTCTCATGGGCGGAGTACCGGAAGGTGGTGTATACCATATGCAGGAAGGTGTGGTAAGCACAATAAACACACATGTCTTTTCCGGTGATTTCGTTTCCGTTCGTTACGAATACGAAGGTGAAAACGGTTGCAAAAACACTGCTGTCGACAGTGTTTTCGTAATTGCCCCGCCATATGTTGAAGCTCTTTCTGACCGCAGTTTCTGCACAGGTGATGCTGTTGTTGAGTTTGAAGAAATGCCTCTTTCATACTACACGATTGACGGTATGAGTGCTGTTTCTTTTCAGCCCGTTTACAGCGGAAACACGAATATTGTTGAACATCACGTAAACGATGAGTTCGGATGCTACAACAGCTCGTCGGCAAACTATTTCGTTCATGCTAAACCCGTTGGTATAATTCACGGTACGAATCCTTGTGCTCATGATGTCTTCAACATTTCGCTGGAAACAAGTGTTGATGGTGGTGTTGTATCTGCTATAACATGGAACCTTGACGGTGCACAGGTCGGTTCGGGTTCAGACGCGATGGGGTTGAGTTTCCCAAGTGGTGGTGCGCATCAGATTGCATTCACAATGCAAAGCGATGCGGGGTGTATTGCTGAAGCAGACACAAGCTTTTTAGTGTATGATGAGCCGGTGGCCGCGTTTTCGAGCGGTTTGGCTTGTGAAAAAGACACAACGATTCTAACCGACCTCAGCACATTCGGCAATGACAGTATTGCATCTTGGTTATGGGAATTTGACGGTGTGGAAATCATCTCATTGGGTGATACGGCCATTCTCTTTTCCAACCCGGGTGTCACACCGCTCTCTCTGCAGATAACCACAACTCATGGGTGCACTCATGAAACAACTCGTGAGATTATTGTGCGCCACGCTCCCGTAATCGAGACTAGCTCCAACTCTGTTTGTTTAGGATTACCAACTGTATTCGAAAGTATCGCGAGTATTCCTAGTGGAGGGGTTACCGGGGGGTATTGGACCATCGAAAACGTGCCTCTTGTGATGGAGGGTATGCAGGCTCAATACCAATTCTCGTTGAGCGGAAACTACACTTACACCTTCACCGCTGAAAGTAATTTCGGTTGTACTTCCGAAGTCACAAACAGCACAGATGTTTTCGCTTTGCCCGAGATCCATATTCCTGCAGATGCGTTTGAATTTTGTGAGGGACAAGAGGTTGCTATTAGTGCCGGAATATCCGTTGATAGCCCATCAAGCATTTCCGCTCTAAGCTGGATGGTGGATGGAGTGGTTGTTTCCGCTTCCAACCCCGCACACTTTACAATGAGCGACATTGGAGCCTACGTGCTCGATGTTTCAGCAACAAGCAGCCACGGGTGTGAAAATCGATTCACGTTAGAGCAACCTATGATTGTGTACCCGAACCCAACCGCAGGATTCGACTGGACAATTGACCAAAACACGGAGCTCCCTTCAGTACTGGTTAATGCTAATTCAAGCGCTGATGTTGTGTTCATTTCGTACAACTGGGGAGACGGAACAACTGATGAGCTGGAATCGCACCAGTATGATGCTAACGGGTCCTTTGAAATAACCCAAGTTGTTACAAACAGCTTTGGCTGCAACGCCTACCACAGCGAATCTATTGAGGCTTACAATGGAATTCAATTCTACATACCCACCGCCTTCACACCGGATCAAAACAACTACAATGAAACCTTTATGCCTGTAGTAAGCGGTTCAAATATTACTCTTTACGTTTTCCGTGTTTTCAATCGCTGGGGCAATGAAATTTTCACAACTTCCAAACCCGGTGTTGGTTGGGATGGTACCTTTAACGGAGAGCCTGTGCAAGACGGCGCCTACAGCTGGACAGTTGACATGATTGTTCGCGGACAGCGCGAGCTTTTCACCAAGAAAGGAAGCGTATTACTGATGCGCTAATTAGAGTATGTTGATACGCTCACCGAACTCATCACGGTAGTTTCCACCCACCGGAATCTCCTTATTGATGTCGGCCAGAATAACATCACCTCCCGAGATAGAAGCAATCTTATCCATGTTCACGATGTAGGAGCGATGCAAACGCTGAAACACCGTTTTCGGTAGTTTGCGTTCGATATCTTTCATGGTTGCGTGAATCGTGTATTTCATGTCAGATGTGACAATCTGCATGTAATCTTTCAGTGCTTCTACATAGTAAATATCAGCGGTGTTCACCTTCACGAGCTTCGATTGATGCTTGATGAAGAGATAGTTCGCATTTGATTTGAAGCTGGTAAGCGAGCGCAACAACTCGTTTTCTACGCGCACTTCCTTCTCTTTGCCATGCTTGTGAATGGCCATTTCGATGGTGGTGTGCAAATCAATTTCCTTGAATGGCTTCAGAATATATCCGTGTGGTTCTGTGATTTTAGCTTTGTTCAAGGTAGGCTCATCAGCGAAAGCTGTCAGATAGATAACCGGAATATCCATTTCCTGCTTAATGGCTTCCGCTGTGTCAATACCTGTCATGTTACCCTTAATCTGGATGTCCATGAGTGCAACATCAGGCTTGGTTGCTCGCGCTAACTCAATAGCTCGCTCTCCATTGTCGGCCTGTGCAATTACATGATAACCCAACTTTTCCAAGCTGCGTTCGATGTCTTTTCGCACGATGCTTTCGTCTTCAACCACAAGAATATTAACGGCCATAACAGGTAATTTTAGAGAATTCGAGGCAATATAAGTTCATATTTCACTACTTGCGTTGAAAGCGAATGAAAAATTCCGTTCCATTAGACTGATCAACCTTCATGGTAGCATCAATTTGTTCCAACAGGGCATAAACCAATTGAATACCCAACGAATTGTTTTTCTCAAATGCAAAGTCTTTTGGTAGACCCACACCATCATCCTTCACAGCCAGGATGACGTCGTTGTTCTCTTCTTTCAGAATTACGGTAAGCGTTCCCTTTTTACGACCCTTGAAGGCATACTTCAGAGCATTGCTAACAAGTTCGTTAATAATAAGACCACATGGAATTGCCTGATCGAGATTCAATCCAACTGATTGCATATCCGGAATGAAATCGACGCGCGTTGCAGCGGTGCGATAGCTTTGAATAAGATTAGAGGCAATCGTCTTGATGTAATCCATGAACTCAAGTCTACTAAAATCAGCCGTGCGGTAAATCGTCTCGTGAATAAACGACATGCTCTTGATGCGTTGCTGACTTTCGCGCAAAATCTCCAATGTTTTCGGGTCATTCACATAGGACGATTGAAGATTTAAAATGCTTGAAATAACCTGTAGATTGTTTTTTACGCGGTGATGAACCTCTTGCAACAACACCTCCTTTTCCTTGAGTGAATCACGAATCTTCCTGTCAATTTCCTTGCGCTCCGTATTATCGTAAACGAGGCAAGACAACTCTTCCAGCTTTCCATGCAGATAGACGGGGTTTAAAAAACATTGCCACCATACACCTTCATTATTCTCATTTCTCAATGGCAATTCGAATTGTTGGGGGCGACCCTTGAATCCATTCGTAAAGGCTTGCAATTGTCCCTGGTAAAAATTATGGTCAACGTGACGCTGCAGGATGGCCATTATATTTTCACCTTGCGCTACATCTTCAGCAAAGGTTACCTTCATGTTCTTCACGAAGTTGGCATTTAGCTCTGTGATTTCATAATCATGGTTAAGGGTCCACATCATCAGGTTTTCGGTGCTGTTGAAGATAGACTCTATTTTGGCTGTTTGCTCGAGCGTTTGGCGTTGTTGCTTCTCGAGCTTCAGTTGTGTTGCGCGATGTTCTTCAATTTCAGCTTTTAGCGCTGCATTTATTTCCTCTACAAACCGCACGCGAATTTGCTCTTGCATGAGCCTATTGCGATCACTGATGTTATCCAGTGTTATCTGTATAGATGGTTTGTTTTCGTAAACAGTGAGTGTTGATTTGATTTCAACATCAATGGATTCGTTAATCACATTTAAAATGCGCACTTCCTTGCTTCCTACATCAACCCCTTCGCGAATCTTTTGCAAGTCTTGCATCACCGATTCACGAAAAGGTTCCTCTATGTAATTTTCAAAGACATCACCAAACAAATCATCCTCATCAGCTATTCCAAGCAGCCTGCAGGCCGATTGGTTGAGGTATTGAATTTTTCCATCCGTAACGATGACAACCCCATTTGGTGAGTCTTCCAGTAATCGCTGAAAACTCACAAGACTCTGATGCAGCGCTTGCTCCGTGCGCTTGCGAACACTGATATCATTGAATACCAATGCAAGTGTGCGTCTTCCCTTGAACTGCAGATAGCTTCCCGTAATTTCAAGGAAAATCACTCTACCAGAATTATCTGTAACACGGACCTCATTTCGATTTATCGCTGAAATCTCCGCACTTGCCAAAATGCGTTGTATGTCAATTACAGAGAGTAATTCATTGAGCTTTCTTTTCAATAAAGCTGCGCCGTTTTCAAAACCGAATATCCGCGCCAATTGCTCATTTGCATCAACAATGATTCCGTCATCTATGAAACAAATACCCTCAGAGGCTACATCAGAAAGTATTTTGAATCGCAATTCGCTTTCCTCCAACTCACGTTCAATTGCGTTCTTATTGGATGGAATATCCAGGATACGAGCCAATCCAAATGAGCCTTCACCGTTCCGGATTCGGGTAATATATATCCACTTCTCCTGGCTCTCCTCTAGCAATGCCGCAAAACCACTCTCATTCACCTGTTGCTCAATTGCAGTGAGTTTTTCACGTGGCACATCTTTCCAGATTAAGGAATGAAAAACACGGTCCAGTAATTCGCTTTTTGTGTATTTAAAATACTTGCAAAATTCCTCATTGGCATCAAGTATCACCATCGAAGGCCATTCGATCAGCGCCAGCTTATCAACGGGATGATTGAGTATTTCAGTCAAGTATGTATTCATTCCTCCTCGCTTTTCGGTAAGCGTATTTTTTGTCCGTTTATACGTATCACCTTTCCCTCTTCATAATCCAACTGCATGGAAGGAAAACCATTTATTTCGTAATAATCCCAACGCCCGTCCATTTCACCTGCCTTGTATTTTCCGACCATTTCCACCTGGCCGTTATCGTACCAATACTTGTGTCTTCCCATTGGTATTCCCGATTGGAATTCTCCTTCGAACATTTTGGTTCCGTTCCCATAATACCATAACCACATACCATCGCGCTCACCGTCGAGGAATTGGCCATCTTCAATATGATCGTTTACCGTTAATTTCCATTTTCCATTTCTCGCTCCCGCAGAAAACTCTCCTTCATTGATAACAACGCCCAATGTATCATACTCTATTGATGATCCGTCCTCCTTGCCATTACGATACATCTCCTCGCGATGAAGCATTCCATTTGGATAATACCACTTCCACATACCTGTTGGCCAATCCATTTTATATACACCGGTTTGCTCTTGTTTGCCGTCTTGATAGAAATACATCCAGTTTCCTTCACGCAGAC
>JBIKSC010000022.1:0-19037 GCA_044348775.1 Flavobacteriales bacterium
ACACGCAAACCATCAGCATGGCGCGTACTACAGGCTATACATGCAACGCCGTAGCCGAACTGGTGCTTGATGGCACGTTCGTCAGCATCGGTATTAATCCCCCCGAAATTGTAGGACAAACCGCCGGCTGCTATGCACGAGTTGTAGAGTATCTATCGCAGCGCGGAGTGCATTATAAGATTGAATCTACCATTCTATAAGTCACATGACAGCAAAAGAAATATTGGCCCAATTGGAAAAGATGGGCAGCCCAAGCATTAAGAAAGTGTATATGAATCACGGCGCCGTGGAGCCGTTTTTCGGAGTGAAGGTTGGCGATATGAAAACCATTGTGAAGCAGGTGAAGCAGAATCACGAGCTGGCTATGGACCTCTACGCTAGCGGCAATTCAGACGCGATGTATCTGGCTGGACTTATTTCAGCGCCGAAAGAGATGAGCAAGAAAGATTTGCAGCTGTGGATGAAAAACGCCAAGTGGTATATGCACAGCGAATACACGATAGCGTGGACAGCAGCTGAAAGTAACTACGCGCGTCAGTTGGCCATGGAATGGATTGCATCCGACAAGGAGCTCTTCGCCACAGCCGGATGGTCTACCTATGCGTCATATATCCAAATCACACCCAACGATCAACTCGACAGCAAAGAGATACAAGTTTTGTTGAAGCAGATTGAAAAAGGCATAGCAAAAGCCCCCAATCGCGTGCGCTACGCCATGAATAGTTTTCTAATTATGGCCGGTAGTCAGCTAGAACCACTGTACACTTTGTCGTTGCAAATCGCTTCGAAAATCGGTAAGGTGGAAGTGGAAATGGGCGGCACCGCATGCGCTGTTCCCGATGCCGCGTCGTATATCGAGAAGACGGTTTCGAAAACCGGGTTTGGCAAGAAGAAGAAAACGGCGAAATGCTAAGTTAAGAGATAAGGCCCTAGGGGATAGGTATAAGGTTATAGCCCTCATCCTGCATTCCTTCGTTAACTTTGACATCGACAAAAAGACTAATCGCATATGATACAACGTAAACAGACACTCTTCTTAGCAGCATCCATAGTATTATTCCTGAGCACATTTGGATTTCCGTTCGGAACCATAGGAGCGAATGAGCTGCATAATTATAAAGTCATTGCCGCTGATGGTTCGGCAGTAGAAGGCATCTCAACCTACTATTTTTCCATTCCGCTTGCCATTGCATCCATCATTTCGGCGTATGCCATTTTCCTTTACAACAACCGTCAGCGCCAGATGGCTGTAGTGCGCCTGAGCTTCATTTTTTATGCAGCGTCGTTTGCCCTCATGAGCCTCTACATACTCGACGCTGTGAAGGTGTTGGTTGATGCACCGTTTTCAACGGGTGTGTCTTTCTTCTTTCCTTTCGCCGCATTCTTCTCGAACCTCATTGCGTTGAGAGGTATCAAGAAAGACGAACAGCTTATCAAATCGCTCGACCGACTTCGTTGAGAACGATCTTAATCATATCTGCCGTTATTCTCTTTCAGGCGTGCTCGCCACGCGTAAAAACTGCTGTCATAAAACAGCAATCAGACGAGCTGCGAGTGAAATTGATGCGAACCGAGAGCGAGGTGTATGGCGACTTTCATACGCTGCGCACCTTTCACAACGATCTGTTTCAATCCATCAACCGAAATGATGCCGCGCCCTACCCTGCTCTGGACACGCTGTTTGATCAGCTCTTCGCGGAAGCGAATTACACGGTGGGTACACGAGTGAACTATGACAGCACCTACTGGAAAATACAGGAGGCCATTGCTGGTAAAGAAGAAGTACCACTCAAAGAGCCATTCACTTCTATGCAGGCATCGCTTCCCGGCTTAGGCGATTCACTGACGCGCTTTCAACAACAGCATCGCGATGCCTATTTCGCATTACGACTGACCTATCAAGACAGCTGCAAGACCTACGGCATCGTTCGCTACACGCCACAAGAATATGCGTTGATTTTGGATGAAAAGCTTACTCAGTGGCAAGACTCGCTGGAAGAATGCGGACGTCTTGTTGCGCGCTGTAAGGCCGATCTAAAAAAGCGTTTTCCCGAGCAAAAGGGGAAGCCCTTTTTTCAAGCCTATGCTCCCGTTTCCGAATTGGAGGCCATGCTGAAGAATTTCGAATCCATCTTAAATCAGTTACAAAATTCGGTGTCACGCTTCGAAGAAGGCAACAACCAAGACTTTGTGTATTTCGGTCCGCATATTCGTCAGCGATTAGAAGTAGCCGCAAACGACGATCTCGTAGGCCAGTTGACGCTTCAAATGAACGATTGCCGCAACCAGGCACGACGTTATTTTGCAGAGCAATAGTTCTAAGAGAACTCGAGCTCATTTCAATTGCTTCCCATCTTCCTCCGCAATCTCTTCCAAGTCCATCAAGTCGGCCCACTCCTGTTCTATGTTCACTAAAGCATGATACGCAGGCTGCTTGCGAAAGTACTTTTGCATGAACGGAATATCAGCCGGCGACTTCGATACGAGCCAAAGGCGCCTGTCCCATTCAAAAGGCCGTTGTGAAGAATGGCGCAGAGTAAAATCCTGCAACCAGTATTTCAACGTTTCCAATGCCTTGCATATATCGGTCTGAGGCTGCACTTTCAGCAGCAAGTGCAAATGATCCGGCAAGATGCACATGTCGATGCAAGCAACACCATTATAGGTTAGAGCCGACCTCACAAATGACGAAACATCGGAAGTGAGCGCATCATCAAATGGCTTATCGGCATTCGAAACGATTAGTATTGCATGCATGTAGATGTTGACCATATGCAAACGTTTTCATACAAAGTTGCACAACGCAGAAACTATACTCTTGGCGGAATATTCCAAATAAGAATAACGATTGAAATAAACCCTGTATTCAGGAGGGAATACGCGGACATAGACTCTCAATAACGACTCAAGCGTTTCACCCAACGAGTAAGGAACACAACCAGAAGTGTGAAGCCAATCATAATCAACCACAACGCATGGTAGCCCCATTCGTTCATGACGTTGGTGGCGAGTAAGGGCGTAAATATGTGCGACGCCGACCAGGCCATTACATAGAGCGAAGCGTATTGTCCTCGGTTGGCCTTCCCTGAGCGATTGTTCATGAACGTATTGGTAAAAGGCATGACCAGCATTTCGGAAAAAGACACGAGAATGATGATGAAGAGAAACCAAAGAAATCCGTGCAAAAACAGAATCAAACCGTAACTAAGTGTGAGCAGCAAAGACCCAAGAATGATCCACTGATACAAACTTCCCTTCCGTTCGATTTTGTAGACAAGCACCAACTCCACAGCAGCAACCAAGAGTCCGTTGAGCGCCAGTATCGCACCTATTTGCCCCTCGCTAAAACCCTCGTGATTTTTATAGTAGATGGACATGGTGCTGAACAGCTGAAAGAAAGCCATGGCATAGATGGTCACCAAAGGCAAGAACAGGAGGTACGCTTTATCGCGCCAGGGCGAACGCAAGGGTTCATTCAACTCGGAGGTCGTTGCGCTATCATCTGCATCTTCAGACTTCAACATGGTATCTCTTCCGAGATAGAAATACACAAACACGGCAGCCATTAAACAGGTAGCACCATCGACCCAAAACAACCATTTATAATTTATTGCAGCGAGCAGGCCGCCAATTGCAGGGCCGATAGAGAATCCGAGGTTGATGGCCAGTCGGTACAGGGAAACAGAACGCGTGTAGTTGTCCGGTGTGCTGTAGTGCGAAATGGCCACCATTCCCGCAGGACGGAAGCCATCGCCGAAAGCACTTAACAAGAACATAACGATGCAGAGCGGAACGAATCCCGTTGTTTGCGAAGCGACGATGAAAAGAATAAATCCACCCAGCAGGCTTGCTACCATCACCGGATGATGCCCCACCTTGTCGGTAAGTCGGCCGCCCGTGTAAACCCCCAGTAGGGCACCAACACCATAGCAAGCCATGATGGTACCTACTTGTGCGAGATCGAGCATCAGTTCATCCTTGAGATACACTGCCATGAAAAACACCACCATCGAACCGCTGCGATTGATGAACTGTGCCAAGGCCAGCAGCCAGATGGAACGGCTTAAGCCACCGAAAGCCTGACGAATATTATGAGCGATGGCAGAGCGCATGGCGGCGAAGTTAGGTAATAGGGATTAGGTGATAGGGATTAGGTGATAGGTAATAGGTTATAGGTTGGCTCATTATAACCTATAACCTCTCAACTAATACCTATTTTGGATTAGCTGCAAAAAATCCGAGTGGTCGTAAATACCTTACAATCTGCCCTCGCTCCTTTGCGCAAAACAAAGAACAATGGCTATCATGAACCTCTCACTTCTGCATGCGCCCAAGGCCACACCTGCCTATAGCGCATCACAACAATTAATGGACATTCTGCACGCCTGCGGGTTTACCGAGCTGCCCGGCATGGGCGGCAAGAGCATGCATGCGGCTGATCGGTATGTCAGCGGGCGCAATTATTACTTCCGCAACCGCGGACAGTGCACCGTCAACTTCTTAAAAGATGGTCGCGTGCACGTGCTCAACGGACCTATAGCCATTTGGAATCTGCACGACCACTTGAACTACCATGAGCTTAACGTTTTGCTGGCCTTTGCATCGATGAGCGAAGAGCACCAGGAGTGCATGCGCAACTACATGGGGCCGCGCTGCAGCCGGTATGCCGATGTGCTGGAATCCTTGCCCTCGTTCCAGGTCGACTGGAAGACCGCGTTTCTGCTTGCCATGAGTTGTCGTTAGTGGATCGGTTAGGAATGCAATGCGTTGAAAAAGCGGCGTTGGTTTTTCTTGTTTGTTTGATGTAGGTATGCGAAAAACGCCTATTCTTGTAGGACGTTTATTTGAAAACCATTCATCATTTAACCATGAAGAAAAGTCTACTTATCGCTGCAGCCTTTGCAGCATGCTCAATAACGAAGGCTACCGATGTGGCAAGCAACGATTTACAACCTCTGCGTTTGGTCGTTCGGGAAGTAAGCCATGAAGGCGCAAACGTGGCAGGCCATACTTACCGCGTTTACGCTCAGTTGCCTTCAGCGCAATATTCCTTGCAGGTAGTGTATGGCGATGATGCGCATCCGTTGCGCATCGAATCGAGTGCGCCTTTCTTCCAAAGTCCCTTTGCAGGAGCAAGTGCAGCCGGCGTTTCTTCAGCCGCTTTGCTGGCAGATGCTGCAGTGCGCTTCGACTCGTGGATTACCGTGGGATACGACAGCAACGAAGGCAATGATATGTGGGACTTGGGTGTTGACTTTGCGACGTTCGATCAAGGCGGTTCCATCACTGCTAATAACGGTGGTTGGTTCTTGATACCCACCGACGAAAAGTGTACACCCGATGCACAAGGCTTGGTCCTGATCGGTCAGTTTACTTCTACCGGTGAAATAAACGGTGTTTTGAATCTTCAGGGCAAAACCAATGAAGGCGAAACTTGGCGTCAGAATGGGCTCACCTTCAACACACGCAACAGCGAGGTGTTTGGTTGCACCGACAACAAGGCCAGCAATTTCAATCCAAATGCTACATTCAACGACGGAAGCTGCATTGGAGGTGAATGCATCCCGAAACCGGAAACTGCATTGACTTCAGCCACCGGTTGGGACGTATTCCCCAATCCGCTGCGCGACAACCTCATCAATATTCAACTCCACAGTTTGGAAGTTAAGCCAGGTGCTTCGCTCGAGATCATCGATGCTAAAGGCAGCCTTGTTGCTTCATTCGTAGTGGGAAAGAATGCTACACAAAACGGCAATCGCATCACCATCGACCAGGCGCTGCAGAGCGGAACCTATCAGGTAGTTCTTCAGCAGCAGGGTGAGCGTGAAACCAAGACCATTATAGTACAATGATTTTTTTGCTGAAGCGAATGCATCGGCAAGCTTGTTAACCTTAATCAACCTAATAAAAAGAGCCGCTCGCTAGCGGCTCTTTTTGTTTGCTGTGCTCGGTTGAAAACACAACAGTGACTCTAACTAACCTTAACCAACCGAAAGCGTTAATTCGAGATTGGCTTGCTCACCATGAGCCTTCAGCCAATCCTGAATCTTCGACTGCATACGCTGAAGTTCTTTAATACGCTGCTCGCGCATTTTGATTTCTTCCATGTTGCTGAGTCGACTGATTTTATCTTCATGAAACTTGACCTTCACGTCAATCATGCCGCGAATAATCGATGCTGCATCACCGCTGTAGAATACTCCATCGGCCAATTTCACCTGTATCAATTCTGCTGTTTCTTGCATGTCATTACTCTTTTATTGTCCTTGTCCGAGTGAATATGCCGCCTTACCATCGAACGCATAGAGGTTCTCGGTTTTGATGGCATCGATGCCATTGCTGAAAGCTTGTTGAAGCAGCGCTATTACTTCTTCGTTCGAAATGCTCTTGCCATCTTCCGGTTTGAAGCGGCAGCGCCAGTGGTCGGTGCAGAACGTTTCCTTGAAGCCTTGCGGCCATACCTTGATACCGCGATTAGTAATCATCGAAAGCTTCACCTTGTCATTATTGAGCACTTCAAGCTTAGATGCAAGTTGGTCAGCCTCTTCCCCACTCCAGTGAACAAATACATCCACTCCGACCAACTCCTTCTTACCGGCAGACTTACGCTTGTATTTGGGGAGATTTAATTGAGCGCCTTTCGCATATCGAACAGGCATCAATCGCAGGGGTTGCTTGCCGAGGTTCGCAATGACAGCTTGAGCGAATTCCTTGGTACCCACTCTACGAGAGCTAATGCCTTCCTTGAAGATGTCATACGTGTGAATGCCGTCCTCGATGGTGCGCAGCCAAGCGTTTTGAATCTTCTCGGCAACCTCAGTTTGTCCCATGTGGCAGAGCATCATGATGGCACCCTGAATTAGTCCGGAAGGATTGGCTACATCCTGACCGGCGCGGCGAGGCGCCGAACCGTGGATGGCTTCGAACATGGCGCATTCCTCGCCAATGTTGGCCGAACCGGCCAATCCAACTGAACCAGCGATTTGGGCAGAGATATCAGACAACACGTCACCATAGAGATTCAGCGTTACGATTACATCAAACATCTCCGGAGTATCGGCCATTTTCGCAGCGCCGATATCGATGATCCAGTGCTCGTTCTCGATTTCAGGATACTCCACAGCAATCTCATCAAACACCTGATGGAACAAGCCATCGGTTTGCTTCATGATGTTGTCTTTGGTAAAGCAGGTTACTTTTTTACGACCGTTTACGCGGGCATACTCGAACGCATAGCGAACAATCTTCTCGCAGCCCGGACGGCTTATCAGTTTAAGACATTGAATAACCTCATCGGTTTGCTGGTGTTCGATACCGGCGTATAAATCCTCTTCATTTTCTCGGACAATCACAATATCCATGTGCGGATGCTTGGTTGCAACGAAAGGGTAAAGACTTAAGCAAGGTCGAACATTGGAGTATAATCCTAAAAACTTACGCGTCGTTACATTGAGACTCTTGTAACCTCCCCCTTGAGGAGTGGTGATAGGCGCTTTGAGAAATACCTTGTTGCGGCGAATCACATCCCATGATTCGGCAGCAATACCTGATGTATTGCCGGAGAGGTAAACCTTCTCTCCCACTTCGATTTCTTCCGTTTCGATTTGAGCTCCTGCTGCAGAGAGAACTCGCAGAGTGGCTTCCATGATTTCAGGTCCAATGCCGTCACCCTTGGCGATCGTTACTTTTTGTTTCATGTGTTGGATTTGATTACAAAAGTGACATCACACATTCACTTGTGTTATTTATATTTACACCAAACATCATAAAATTATTTTATGAACTACACCCTCAACCAACTGCGCATTTTTGCGCAAGTGGTGAAATCGGGCAGCGTCAGCAAAGCGGCAGAGGCGCTCGATTTAACACAACCGGCAGTATCAATTCAGCTGAAAAACTTGCAGCGGCATTTCGATGTGCCGCTCACTGAGACGATTCAGAAAAAATTGTACATCACACAATTTGGAAAAGAAATTGCCCGTGCCGCAGAAAATTTAATTGCAGAAGCTGAGCAAATAAGCCAAAAAACCAAAGCCTTGCAGGGAGAGCTTTCAGGCCAGCTGCGTATATCTGTGGTCTCAACCGGCAAGTATGTGATTCCCTATTTTTTAACTTCGTTTTTGTCAAAGCATCAAGGTGTAGAGTTGAATCTGGACGTGTCGAACAAGCAAGGCACATTAGCGCATTTGCGTGAAAATGAAATCGACTTTGCGCTGTTTTCGACATTGCCTAAGAATATAAGTGTGGAAACGGAAGACCTCATGCGCAATGAGTTGTACTTGGTGGCATCGAGCGAACTTCATATACCTCGTTCACGCTCACAGAATGACTTATTACGTAAACTGACTCTTATATTCCGTGAAGACGGTTCGGCTACCAACCAAGCCATGACACAGTTTTTGGAGACCAACGACATTACTGTTTTTCGCAAAATTCAACTAACCTCGAACGAAGCGGTGAAGCAAGCAGTGATTGCGGGACTTGGCGTTTCCATACTCCCTATGATTGGCATCCGACAAGAATTAGCATCCGGACGACTAAAGATAATCCCGATGAAAGGCCTTCCCTTAAAAACCACTTGGCGCTTATTATGGCACCGCGACAAAAAGCACTCGGCCGTTGCCGCAGCTTTTTTGGAGCATGTGCGCGAGCATAAGGCGGAGATTGTGGGAAAATGGTTTGGGTGATGGGGGACTATTTCGTGGTTGACTTTTCTTCAAGGCGCGTCCTCTCAGCCTGCAATGCCACAGTAATCATTTTTTCTTGCTCCGGCGTAATCGTGTGAGGAGGTATGAAGAGGTCCGGTTCGGTAGTTTTATTTAGTGAATTCATAGCTGTTTAGGCCTGTATTGTGCTATCAAAAATAGCGCATTCTCCGGATAAATCACCATCAGTTGTCCACCAATAAACTTTGCTCCCAACGTCTCCGAATAATGGTTAATTAATCCTGTTTTGGCATAAAATGCCACCGATCCATCCATCCCTAATTCTATCGCCTGAAGACATGCAAACGCAATGAGATTACCCGGAACACCTAGATATTGCTTTCGTTTCCCAATGTTCTGTACTCCACTTTCAAGCAGGTGAATATGCATATGGTCCGCTTTTATCTCCACACTCATCAATCCCTGAATGCGAGACGTGTCGAACTTTAAAACAAGGCCATAGACGAATCTTTTGCTATTCAGTATTTCTGCCGACCAATCAAATTTCCAACTTTCAACTGGCAGCAAAAGGCTGCTGTTGGATGTGTTGATTGAAACAACAACTGTCGGGTGACTAACACCATCGACTCTCCTTTCAATGGATTTTGTAATCTTATCAATTGGTGTAGCCAAACATGTGTGCGAATTGTTTTTTTTCATGACGCAAACCAAGCGCAATCCAAAAAAACACATCAGGGAGGAAAGACATAAACGGACGGAATATTCCTTGATAAAAAAACAGATTACGTCAATTGGCGGGTCTCAACGAATAATGATTCCAATTTTAGGAATAAGATTCTCAGCACGGAGTACCTCACTCAGGTGGTTTTGTTTGAATTAATTTAAATACATACTTATCTTTCGTCCGCCAAACAAAAAACCCAACATGAATTAAAAACACCAACATAATTAGCGTTTGCTAAATACTCCTGTCCTGTAAATCGACAAAATTTCAATGTGCACAGGGAAGTACAAGCAAACGCCTACGCGAATAGCGTGGGCGTTGCTTTGCTTTGTGCACAGGTTTTTTGTCGAACCTACAGGACGAGCATAAGCAATTGTCCCACGCTTATTTTTTAAAAAAAAACCCGAGTGCGGGGGCAGCATTCGAACAAAATCCAAATCAATGTATTACTCAAAAATTATCCGATTGGGGATGCTTATGACCCTCGTCTTATGGAGCTACATTACGCTAGCTCAGTGCCCGCAAGGGATTTCGTATCAAGCCATCATTCGTGATGGCGCAGGTCAACTCGTTATCGATTCACCAGCATCAATGAGGTTTATCATTCATGCGAATGAAGCCACCGGTGCAGTTGAGTACGATGAAACGCACACCACTTCAACGAATGCCGTTGGCTTGGTGAATCTATTTATCGGCACAGGCACTCCGGCAGGAACCACGTTCGATGCAATCGACTGGTCTAACACGACTAAGTATTTGGAAGTACAGCTCGATTTGGGAAGCGGTTTCATAAGCCTGGGAACCCAGCAAATGATGTCGGTGCCTTTTGCGATGTATGCTTGCAGTGGCGTTGGCGAGCAAGGCCCGCAAGGTGTTCAAGGTGAACCCGGCACCTCGGTGGAAAATGTCGTGCTCGACAATAACCACGTCATCGTTACCCTCACCGATGGCACCGTCATCGATGCTGGCGCAATCGCCATATTGGCCGGTTGCACCGATGCCACCGCCTGCAACTACGATCCGAATGCGAATTTCTACAATGGCTTGTGCTCTTTTGTGGGAGGCGCCTGCAACGACAGCGATGAAAACACCATCAATGATTATTATACTGCCGATTGCGTTTGCGAAGGAACCCCCACCACTGCCGGCTGCACAAATCCGGCTGCGTGTAATTACGACCCAAGTGCATTTATTGATAATGGTTCGTGCCTGTATATTGGGGGCACTTGCGATGACAATAATGTAGAGACCCTCATCGATTTCATAGGTTCAGACTGCAATTGCACGGGCAACCTTTCTTCAGGTAGTGGAAATGGTTCTGAATTGCTCCCAGGTCTCATTACTTGCAGTGATGAAAACATCTCTGTTTCCTCTTGCGGAGGACTAACGTCATTAGACTATAACGGCCATTCGTATGACTTAGTTGAAATTGGTGGTCAGTGCTGGTTTGCAGAAAATCTAGTTACGACCCAATTCAATGATGGAACAGAAATCCCTCTTCTTGCAAATACGGAATTATGGTCAAGCACAGACACAAGCGCATATTGCTATTGGCTTAACAATCCTGCATTCGCTGAAGTTGCAGGCGCTATTTACAACGGTCACTCAGCAGCATTTGATAATGTATGTCCTGTTGGATGGCATGTGCCGACAGATTGCGAATGGATGTACCTCGAGGCCTCAATTGGAGTTCCAATGACTGAGTTAGAAGATTACACCAATCGCGGATCAAATCAAGGCGGTATGCTCAAATCAACTCTCGGATGGGCCAATCCAAACGTTGGAGCAACAAATTCAACAGGATTCAATGCAATTGCAAGTGGTGAAGGACGCAGTCCTTACAACATCTATACAACGTTCGGATCTGAAGGTCTTTATTTCGACGCCGTATACTGGACAAAGTCTTCAACAGATAGTGAAACAGCTCATATTCGAGGTTTACGATTCGATCATGCTGTCATCAATCGAGTTTTAGTAGATAAAAATGCAGGCTTCTCCATCCGCTGCCTAAAAGACTAAACACCATGAGAACAATCCTTCTTTTAACGATTGTGATTACCACTTCGCACATTATGCAAGCGCAGTCCGTTCTCGCCACGGGTGGCAGCAGCTATGCTTCTCCATCCTTGTCGATAAACTGGACGGTTGGTGAAGCCGTTATTCAGACGTTTGACACCAATAATGCACTGGTATCACAAGGCATGCATCAAGACAATACTCAACCCACGAATATTACTGAGCAGAGCCCAAACCTCCTCACCCTCTGGCCCAACCCTGCCCGTGAATCGGTTACTATTTCAGGCTCTAAGCAACCCATCGAGCGCGTGGAAATTTTCGATGCTCTGGGGAAATTGGTGGTGACACACACACAGAAAAACACGTTTAGCGTTGCAACGCTAGCGGCAGGCAGCTATGTCGTAAGGGTGCACAGCAATGCACGCAGCGAAGAGCACCGGTTGGTGGTGGTGGATTGATACATTACGTTTTGAAATTGAAAAGACCGGGTGTTGCCCGGTCTTTTTTGTTTAGGAGCCTCACCCCCAGCCAGCAGTGTGGCCTTTTTCGTCCTACTTTTTGCCAATGAACCAACACAAAAATCTTCAACTTGTTCGCCGCACCTGACCTACTCCCATCTCCTGTGGAGAGCGGGGGTGAGGCTATCAGCAAAAACGCGCCTTTCGGCGCGTTTTGGATTTTCGAAAACGGTGGACGCGCAGCAGCTCGTCCTGACCTGGATATTTGTGAGAGTGCTGTGGGGGGGGGTAAAGGCGCCCTTTTAGTAGTAGATATTCCTACGCACCTTGGCCACGTACTTCGCCAGGCGAATTACCTGCTTGGTGTAGCCGAATTCGTTGTCGTACCACACGTAGAGCACCACGCCTTTGCCGTCGGGCGAAACGATGGTGGCCTGTGAGTCGAACACCGAGCAGCAGTCGTTGCCCACGATGTCGGAACTCACCAACTCTTCGCTGATGCTGTAGTAGATCTGGTTTACCAAATCACCTTCCAACGCGCTCTTGCGAACGGTAGCGTTTACAGCGTCTAACGTAGTCTCTTTGTTCAAGTAAACGTGGATGATGGCCAGCGATCCGTTCGGGGTTGGTACGCGAACGGCGTTGGCCGTAAGCTTGTCTTTCAACTCGGGAATTACTTTGGTTACGGCCTTGCCTGCTCCTGTTTCGGTGATAACCATGTTTACCGCTGCACTGCGACCGCGGCGGCTCTTCTTGTGCATGTTGTCGAGCAGGTTCTGGTCGTTGGTGTAGGCATGCACCGTTTCGATGTGGCCTTTGTCAATGCCGTAAGCGTCGTGGATGCTCTTCAGTACGGGACAAATCGCATTCGTTGTGCAGCTCGCCGCCGAGAAGATGGTCTCGTTCTCGATGTCCAAGTCGCGGTGGTTAATGCCGTATACGATATTCGGAACCTCTTTACCGGGCGCGGTGAGAATGACCTTCTCCACACCATTGGCCTTGAGGTGAATGCTCAATGCATCGCGGTCTTTGAATACGCCGGTGTTGTCGATCAACAGGGCGTTATGAATTCCATAGGCGGTATAGTCAATCGCTCCGGGATCTTTTGCGCCGATCATGTGGATACGCTGCCCGTTTACGATCATGCACTTGTTTTCATAATCCACGTCGACCGTGCCTTTGAAGCGTCCGTGTACTGAATCGTTTTCAAACAACGCCGCGCGCTTCTTGATGCTCAAATCGTCGTCTTCGCGGGTAACAATCGCACGCAAGCGCAACTGCTGGCCTTTGCCGGCCTGCTTTACAAGTTCGCGAGCAGCCAAGCGGCCAATACGACCGAAGCCAAACAATACCACGTCGCGTGGCTCTATATCTGCACCTTCCTCTTGCATGAAGTTGCGCAGTTTCTCCGATAAAAATTCAGATTGATTCTTGAAGTGATCGCGCTCGGCAAGCCATTCGCTGGCCAGTTTGCCGATGTCGATCTTGGCAGGAGCCAATTCCATCTCGTAAAGTCCACGCGCCAAATCGGCGGTGTCGAAAATAGAAATAGGTTTGCCAACCACTTCGGCTGCGTACTTGTGCAGACGCATGATTTCGGTGGCGCTGATATCCACCATGTGGTTACGAAACAACACGAGCTCGATGCTCTTGTCGAACAGCAGCTTGCCTACAGAATTGAGCAAGTCAACCGCCGCTTTCTCTTGGTTCACGTACACCTTCAGTTCATTGCTGTAAGTGTCGGTTGCCGAAATGTTTTGTGACATTGTTTTGATTTTTAAAATTGATAAAAGAACGCATTCCCCGAGGGTTCATTGACTCGGGGGTGCAAAGGTAATTCGGAACTTTTATTGGGAATAAATTTTAATCGTAGGGGTACATTGCTTCGGTTCGATTTTCTTTGTCGGCTCTATGCGCATCGCACTAATCATATCGCTACTCCTCTTACAAGCAGGACAAACGTTCGCGCAGTCGGCCGACAGTACGATTGCCACTGCCGACACGCTGCAGTTTAAGAGCGCGTTTCGGAAGAAATTTTCAGCCCGTTGGCAATTGCAACCTCATTCTCCTTTCAAAGCTACAATGCTGGCACTGACCTTACCCGGAGCGGGTCAGATCTACAACGGCAGGGCCAAGGAAGGCTCTTTCTTTCGCAAATACTGGAAAGTGCCCGTGGTGTGGGCCGGCGTGGGCACCTGTGTCGCCTTTATCGACTTCAATACTCGCAATTACAAGTACTTCAAAAACGAATACATCGCTGCAGCCGATGATGATCCGCTCACCATTTCAACGGAAAGCAATAACCCGTTATACCTCAAGGAAGGTATGGACTACTACAGCAAGCTCATGGACATAAGCTATATGAGTTTACTCGGTGTTTACGTGTTGCAGGCCATCGACGCTAACGTGGATGCGCATCTTTTTTACTACGACATCAGTAACGACCTTTCGCTGCGCTGGCATCCCTCCTACTTTGTGGCAGGCAGCAGACACCACGGTTTAGGACTCACCCTTCAATTCTGAACACCATGAACATTGCATTGATAGGCTACGGCAAAATGGGCCAGGAAATCGAACAGATTTTGCTTCAGCGCGGGCATACTATTACGCTTCGCTCAACACGCAGCACGCCCTTCAAGGCAGCAGACCTCGCAGTCACCGACGTAGCGATTGAGTTTACCGAGCCCCACTCTGCCGTCGACAATATTCTGAAATGCTTTGAGGCCGGCATACCCGTGATTGTGGGCACAACAGGCTGGTACACCCGCATGCCCGAAGTGCGCGAGGCCTGTGCGAAAATGAACGGCGGGCTTTTCACGGCATCGAACTTCTCCATTGGCGTGAATATTCTTTTCAAGGTGAACAAGGAGCTCGCGCGCATCATGAGCGATTTCAACGAATATACCCCTTCCATGGAAGAGATTCACCACACGGCCAAGCGTGATGCGCCAAGCGGCACAGCTATCACACTCGCAGAAGGCATTTTGGAAAACTATCCCAACCGCGACGGCTGGATCAACGAATCGACCGAAGACGCTCACAAATTGGGCATCGTATCGCGCCGTGAAGGAGAAGTACCCGGAACGCATATCGTTCGTTATTCATCGGGTGTCGATGAGATTCAGCTTGTACACCAAGCCTACAACCGCAAAGGATTTGCTTTAGGAGCAGTTAAGGCTGCGGAGTATATGCACGGTAAAAAAGGAGTTTTCGGGATGAGTGATTTGCTGGGGACTGTTTAGTGCTGACCAACACCTGAGTTCATTGCAGACCAAATACTCCCCTCCTATCTTTACCGACCTATAGCACAACCCGTGTCTGAGCACCCGCATCCAATTCCCAAATACTTCCAATCGTTTCAATCGGATGTTAAAGGTATTGCGCCACCCGAGCGGTTTAACTATCCTTTCCATTATGTGCCTCACGAGCTCGCGCTGATAGCGTCGAAGGAACTGCAGGATTACCTGCAAACGCAAACCGACTGGGAGCACGACTTCGGCATGGAGCAAGGAAAAGACGGAATGATTATCGGAAAAATGTTTGGTGTGCTGGTGGTAAAGAACCATGCAGGCGACATTGGCTATCTGTGCGCAGTATCGGGCAGGCTGGCAGGACAAAACCTGCACGAGAAATTTGTGCCTCCTGTTTTCGACATCCTTGTGCAAGATGGCTTTTTCCGAAAAGGCGAAGCCATCATTTCTGAAATCAATGGGCGAATCTATGCGCTGGAAAAGCAACCCGATTTTCTCGCAGCGACCCAACAATTGAATGAAGCCGTTAATCAATCAGAAGCAGAAATAGCCGCATGCACGCTGCACAACAAGCAACAAAAAGAAAATCGACATGCGACGCGCAAGCAACTCGAAACCGAGTTCACGGGGAGTGAACTGGAAGCGCAACTCACGAAACTCAACAACGAGAGTATCAATAATCACTACCGACTGAAGCAGTTGCGCAAGCATTGGACCGTTGAAGTAGAACGTTTAAAAAGCAATCTGGCCGCTCTTCAAACGGAAATTGATGCATTGAAAGAAGAGCGAAAGAATCGGTCGGCAGCCTTGCAGGACGCCATTTTCGACCAATTCTATTTCGTCAATAAGGCCCTCGAAAAAAGAAGTGTAGGCGATATTTTCAAGTACACACCGGAAGGCAGGCCCACGGCAGGCGCCGGAGAATGCGCCGCGCCGAAATTGCTGCAGTATGCATTTTTAAATCACCTCGAACCCATTGCCCTGGCAGAGTTCTGGTGGGGACAGTCCCCAAAAACCGAGGTGCGCATTCACGGGCACTACTACCCTGCCTGCAAAGGCAAATGCGAGCCTATTCTGGGACATATGTTGCAAGGCGTTGCCATGGATGAAAACCCCATGCTGAAAAACCCGGCGGAAGGAAAAGACCTCGCGATTGTATGGGAAGACGAGCACATCGTAATCATCAACAAGCCCCACGAATTTCTTTCCGTTCCCGGAAAACAAATCGAAGACTCGGTGCTCACGCGATTGCAAGCACTCTATCCTGAAGCCCCCCAGCTGATGGTCGTTCACCGATTAGACATGTCGACCTCCGGACTGCTCATTGCCGCGAAGACAATGGACATCTACAAAGAGCTTCAGCGTCAGTTCACCGAGCGCGAAGTCAAGAAACGTTACGTCGCATTGCTGGAGGGAACCCTCGATGAAAACGCGGGGTGGATTGATTTGCCGTTGCGTGTAGATCTGGACGACAGGCCACGACAAGTAGTTTGCTACGAACATGGAAAGCCTGCACAAACACGCTGGAAAGTGATTGATCGCAAAGACGGTCGCACCAAGGTTTACTTCTTCCCGGTAACAGGCCGCACGCACCAACTGCGCGTGCATGCAGCGCATACGCTTGGGTTGCAACATCCCATTGTAGGTGATGATTTGTATGGACAACATTCAACACGCTTGCACTTACATGCGGAACGGATAGAATTCAAGCATCCTGTTAGTGGGAAAACAATTGCAGTGGAAGTGCCCACAGATTTCTGAGCGCTGTGACTTCAATACCTCAAAACACACTCAGCATCACTTGTCCGCCAACCATACGCATACGAGCATCGTATTCAACGGCAAAGAAGCCACGCAGGTGTTTCTCTGCGCTGTCGAAGTAACTGCGCGCACCAAATTTCAGAACTTCATTCTTTTCAAGATTCACACGGTAGTTGCCATCGCAATAGAGCGAATAGCGTCTGGTGACATTGACGAACAAAGAGCTTGCGGCTTCGTTTTGCTCAGATGAATAATTGGCGCACAAATCGAAACGCTCATTGATATACTTCATCGCAGCGAAGAACTGACTATCGAGTCGCATATACCCAGCAGCGCGTAGTTTCTTGTAATCGATGCGCAAGTGGTTGGCCCACTCGCCCGAATGATTGTGAATAGCATAAGCTAGAAACAAATCCTTCGTGGGCGCATAGCGCAACATGACACCAGGCTTGCTGCCAATGATGCGCGATTGGGCATAGGTTTCACTTTGCTGTTGCCACGTAACCGGGTTGGGGCGCACCGTCGTAGTGGGCGTTACCAGCACACCTGCACGCAACTGCAGCTTATCACTGAACTTCGTGATGAATTCAAACGCAGGCAAGGCATTAATCGTTTTATCGCTATTGAACTGCACAACGGCTTGTGCATCCAGTAAAAACACGTTGGTGAATCGCTGCGTAATGAGCGCACCCAAGCGCACCGATGCAAATGCGCTTGTGCGCAAACTATCAACCGGAACTTGAAGCTTCGAATAAAAACCCGCATACAGTTTATTGGCAGTAGTATACTCGTTGAGTTGAATGTTTTCCATCTGACCATAACCCACAAGCGAATTCATGGATAATACAAAGGCGATGGCCATCGTTTTTCTCATCTGTTCAGTATTTGCGGATTATGATAGCTCCCACGATAACCAGCAGCACTCCAATCAGGCGCGGTGCATTCATCGGATGCGGTTGTGCAACTAGAATATTGAAATGTTCGAGCACCACCGTAAAGAGCATTTGCCCTGCGACGATGAGAGCAAACGTGAGTCCCGGCCCCAGGTGAGGAAAAGCAAGTATGACAACCGTTACATAGAACGCACCAAGCAATCCACCTATCCAAGCATACATAGGAGCTGCTTTCAGACCTTGCCATGAAATGGATTGCTTGCTGATCAGCACATAAATAACCAGGGCGATTGCACCAACAGCGAATGAAAGTAGCGCCGCAGCTGACGGACTTTCAGCAGCCTTACCGAGCTTGGCATTGATTCCTGCCTGAATTGGCAAAAAGGAGCCCGCAAGGAAGGCGAGAACAATCCAGAGTAACTTATCCATTTCTATAGAATTCGGTTTAGTGAACTATTAATTTGTCAAAGCGCTCGTAGGTTTTCGCCCCAACCGATACCCCAACCAACCCATCGGGAAGTAAGCCAATGCGAGATCCAGCACATTGAACCACATCGGCCCCGGAAATACGGCCACCATATATGCACCACCAAGAAAGAAAATAGCGCTTATAATCATTGCCAATCTTAACTGTCCTGCAGCAGCAAAGCGCGCCACAATCCAAGCACTCAAAAGCGTACCCAAAGCATGCGCAAGGAAGGGAAACACCAAATGCTTGGGCTCCATCATCGCCATTCCTGCGGCCAGGCCTTCTTCAGTGGTGAAATCATAACCTGCCGGAGGAGGTACTACACTGCCGCCTAATTGAACTAACAGTCCATTGGCCATAGCACCAATAAAGATGGCTATAATGGCGACGAGAATGTTTTTGAATATGGGGTTCATGTTTGTTTTTTGTTTGGTCAGCGAAAATAGTCTCTTGTAGACCGTATCGGTCTTTGCTAGCCGTTCATAATGCTGTTGTCACAGGAAGATACCCTCAAAAAATGAGGGAGCCATATATTCACTTTTGATTCATAAATTGTAAACAAAACCTCATTTGTTTAACTTTTTTTTAAGGAAGTTAAACAATTCAGCATCGTGGTTGTTATATATCCGGAATTGGTCAACAATACTAAAACCGGAGTTACCGAAAATCCTTAAGAGTAGGCTTAACAAAATTCATTACCAAATGGAACACTTAACAATTGCTAGCGACAACTATGTTGCGTTTACCTTCTTCATTGGCACTATGGCCATGATGGCCGCCTCAGTCTTTTTCTTTTTTG
>JBIKSC010000177.1:0-5505 GCA_044348775.1 Flavobacteriales bacterium
CTACACCACTCGTATTCTCAGTTCACTCGATTGTATCGATGGACTTTGCTACCTCAATCGTTCCGGGATGGCACACCACTATCTTCCCTCCTTACTTCGTGTCGGGTGCGATTTTCTCGGGCTTCGCAATGGTACAGACTCTGTTGCTCATCATGCGTAAAACCATGAAGTTAGAGGCTTACATTCACTTGAAGCACATTGAGTACATGAACATTGTAATCATTGTTACAGGTTCTATCGTAGGTGTGGCTTACTTGACAGAGTTGTTCATCTCGGATTACAGTGGTGTACAATATGAAAGCTACGCGTTCATCAACCGTTTCTCCGGTCCTTTGGCTTGGTCATACTGGTGCATGATGACTTGCAACGTAATTTCTCCACAGCTGTTCTGGTTTAAGAAGCTACGTACAAACCTCGTATTCACTTTCGTGATGTCGATTATCGTAAACATCGGTATGTGGTTCGAGCGATTCGTAATCATCGTTACCTCGATTCACCGCGATTACTTGCCTGCTGCATGGGGTGAGTTCAAGGCAAGCTTTATCGATATCGGCATGTTCATCGGAACCATCGGTATCTTCTTCACGCTCTTCTTGTTGTTTGCACGTTACTTCCCTGTACTTGCACTCAACGAATTGAAGACGATTTTGAAGACATCGGGTGAGAGCTATAAAAACGACAACAAACACTAAGCAACAACGCTTTAAGCACTATGGCAAATAAAGTATTTCACGTCATGTACGACGACGACCAGAAGTTGCTGGACGCTGCTCGTGCCCTCGTTGCACAAGGCATTCGAGTGAAGGAAGTATTTTCTCCTTTCCCTGTTCACGGTTTGGATCCAATCATTGGAGTAAAGCGTACGCGCCTGGCTATTGCATCCTTCATGTATGCCTGCACAGGTACTGCACTTTCTATTTTGGGTACCTGGTATTTCATGGTGAGCGACTGGGATTGGAACATTGGCGGTAAGCCCAACTTTACGTGGATTGAGAATGCGCCTGCGTTCGTGCCGGTAATGTTTGAGTTTTCTGTATTCTGCGGTGCTCACGGCATGGTCTTGACCTACTTGCTCCGCAACGGCACATTGCCCGGTATGCCGGCTGACAATCCGGATCCACGTACAACCGACGACAAGTTTGTGATGGAAATCACAACAGAAGATAACCATGTGTCAGCACAGGATCTTGAAGCAAAGATTCGTGCAACTGACGTATTTGAACTTAGCATAAAGGACTATTGAGATGAAGCGCACCACCACCTTTTTTGGCATTGCCTGCGTCGCTGTTTTTGCACTCTCTTCGTGCAAGCAAGACCCCAATTCGCCCGGTGTAGAATACATGCCCGACATGTATCGTTCACCCGCATTGGAGGCCTATGTGGACTATGGCACCAACAAAACTATGGACTGGACTCAAGACATGAAAGACGCAGCCGGGTTGGTTGCCATGCAGTCGCGAGTACCTGCTCCGAATACAATTCCTTACGTGAAGCCTGATATGATGGCCTACGTAATGCCATATGCGCTTAGCAATACGCCTGAAGATTATGAGCGTTCTGCTCTTGAAATCAAAAGCCCAATGAAGCCAACCAAGAAGAATGTGTTGCGTGGAAAGGAAATCTACACCTACATGTGTACGCATTGCCACGGTGAGAATGGCGGTGGAAATGGTGCAATCTCTAAAAATGGTCACATCCAAGGTATTCCGGATTACGCAGGAAAATTGAAGGATCTTCCTGAAGGAAAAATGTTCCATTCAATTACGTACGGAAAGGGTCTTATGGGTCAGCATGCTTCTCAGCTCACTCAGTTGGAGCGCTGGCAGATTATTGAGTATGTAAAACTCCTCCAACAAGGAATTACAGAGCCTGAGTTTGATTCAAATGATATGCTGGTAACGAAAGCTGCCACGGCCGCTCCTGCAGACACTACCACAACTACCAAATAACCAAGAAACTACTGCCCTACCTATATACTATGGCACAAGCAACGACACATTTCGAAATACCGGCATCGACCAAAAAGTGGTCAACCATTTTTATGGTCATTGGAGCAATTGCAGCAATTGCCGGTTGGTTCTTCGACAAAACGGATCATCATCAGTACTGGTGGGCCAATTTGCTCATCTGTGGATTCTTCTTTTTTGCGCTCTCTATCGGAGCGATGTTTTTCTACGCTGTTCAGTATGCTGCAGAAGTAGCTTGGACGGCCCAGCTTAAGCGCATCTTCGAAGCGATGTGGTCGTATTTGCCAATCGGCTTAGGTGTTGTATTCGTGGTTTTGCTCGCTGCTCAGTTGCACGTGAACCACTTGTATCATTGGATGGATCCTTCGGTTGTTGATCCAAATAGCCCGGCCTACGATAAGTTAATTGCCAACAAAATGCCTTTCTTATCAAGCTGGTTTTTCTGGTTGCGATTTGTAATCTATGCAGTTGTTTTTGTTGTCTTCGCACGCCTTTTCCGCAAATGGTCGTTGCAGGAGGATGCAGCGCCTAGTTTAGAGCTCCACCTCAAACAATATAAGCGTAGCGCATTGTTCTTGGTGTTCTTTGCTGTGTTTTCAAGCACCATTGCATGGGATTGGTTGATGAGCATCGACGTGCATTGGTTTTCTACCATGTATGGCTGGTACATCTTCTCGGGCATGTGGGTTACAACCATGATTTTTGCAACACTTCTATTGATTTGGTTGAAGAGCAAGGGTTATATGCCGAACGTGAACAGCTCGCACATCCATGATATGGGTAAGTGGGTATTTGCTGTGAGTATGCTCTGGAGCTATCTGTGGTTCTGCCAGTACATGCTGATTTGGTATTCAAACATCCCGGAGGAAGTTACGTATTTCAAAGAGCGTTACGATCATTATATGATTGGAATGTGGGCGATTTTCTTCTGCAATTTCGCCATCCCTTTTTACACACTTACATCGCGAGATGCAAAGCGCAACCCGAAGTATTTAACACGTGTGGGAATCATCATTTTCATTACGCACTTCCTTGATTTGTATATGGCGGTTATACCGGGAACGATACACGGACACTTGGAGTGGGGATTGGGTGAGCATGGCCACCATATCACTTTTGCATGGTGGTTTGAAATTGGAATGTTTATCGGATTCCTTGGTTTATTTGTAAGCGTAGTTATGAAGGCATTGAGCAAAGCTCCGTTAGTGCCGGTAAACCACCCGTATTTGAACGAAAGTGAAAACCATTCGATATAAGAAATTGTTGTTTTAGAGAACAGGAGTAAAACGAAGAGAAATGAAACTACTGATCATTCTGGTAATTGTTTTAGCGATCATCGCCATCGTACAATTGACCAAAGTCTATGAATTTACGCGTGCTTTGCGTAAGTCGAAGGAAGAGGATATTTCACCGGCCGACAACAAGCTCAATGCGAACTTGATGGTGGTGTGGATGCTTGTATTCTTTATTGGAACGCTCTACTTGTATGGTCGTTATGGCGATTATTTGCCTGAGCCAGCATCGGAACACGGTAAGGATGTGGATTGGTTGATGAGCGTAAACATCTGGATGATAACCGTGATGTTCTTCATCATGAACGCCATGCTTTTCTTGGTAGCATGGAAATATCAGTACAAGAAGGATCGCAAGGCTCGCTTCTTTGCTCATGACAATCGCTTGGAAATGGTTTGGACCTTAATTCCCGGTGTTGCCATGGCCTTCATCATTGTATTCGGTTTGATTACTTGGAATAAGATTACAGGCCCTGCATCGAAGGATGCTATGCAGGTTGAATTGTATTCAAAGCAATTCGGTTGGATTGCCCGCTATTCCGGTGCAGATGGCGAGTTTGGTGCGGCTAATTATAACTTGATCAGCTCTAAAAACGAAATGGGTCTTGTTTCGAAGGATTTAATCGAAGCGAAAATTCAAGAGCTTGATAACGACATAGAAGCATTGAAGGCTCAGTTGGAAGAGAATGAAAAGCTTCCGGTTATGCCCGAGAGCTACGTGGAAACATTGGAAGACAAAATCTACCGCCTCGAGCGCCACAAGCAGCGTATCCTTGACTTGGGTGAATTCAAAGAACCAAGCGGAAAGAGCAACTGGGAGACCGGTGCTGATGACCAGATTGTAAAAGGAGAAATGCACATTCCGGTGGGAAAAGAAGTTGAGTTCGTGTTCCGTTCACAAGATGTAATCCACTCGGCCTATATGCCGCACTTCCGTGCTCAAATGAACACCGTTCCTGGAGTACCTACTCGCTTCAAAATGACTCCAACCATTACAACCAAGGAGATGCGTGGTAAGTTGAGTGACGATAAGTTTGACTACATATTGCTTTGTAACAAAGTTTGTGGTAACGCCCACTTTAACATGCAGATGAAAATTGTTGTGGAATCGGAAGAAGAATATCTTGCATGGATAGAAAAGCAAAAAACTTTCGCAGGTGAGCCTGCAACGGAAGCCGCTCCTGCCGAGGGAACTCAGGCTCCGGCCGACACTACCAAGAATGCTATGATGCCTGCTGCTCAGGCTAGTTTAAAGACGACTCGTTAAACAAGAGATAAAATTTAAAGTAAAAGAACGATGGGAAATGCAGAACACACCGCTCATGATCACAGCCACGATCACGGGCACGCACATCACCACGAAGAATCATGGGTTTCGAAATACATCTTCTCGCAAGACCATAAGATGATTTCGAAGCAGTTCCTGATCACAGCCATTGTTATGGGTGTGATTGCGGTTATGCTTTCCATATTCTTCCGTTTGCAGTTAGGTTGGCCGGGCGAGAAGTTTCAGATACTGAACTTCTTCTTGGGTGACAAGTGGGCACCCGACGGATTATTGGATAAGAACGCCTATTTGGCCATGGTAACTATTCACGGTACCATCATGGTGTTCTTTGTATTGACCGGTGGTCTTTCAGGAACCTTTGCGAACCTGCTCATTCCTTTGCAGGTGGGCGCTCGCGATATGGCAAGCGGCTTCCTGAACATGTTGTCATATTGGTTTTTCTTGTTGTCGAGCATCATCATGGTGGCATCTCTCTTCGTTGAAGGTGGAGCTGCTAGCGGTGGTTGGACAATTTATCCTCCGCTTTCCGCACTGCCTCAAGCAATGCCAGGCTCAGGAACGGGTATGACACTTTGGTTGATCTCAATGGTGTTTTTCATTGCTTCTTCTTTGTTGGGTGGCTTGAACTATATCGTTACCATTATCAACCTTCGCACAAAGGGAATGAAGATGACGCGTCTGCCATTGACGATGTGGGCATTGTTTGTAACAGCTATCCTAGGTGTATTGTCGTTCCCGGTATTGGTTTCAGCAGCAGTGTTGTTGTTGATGGACCGTAGCTTCGGAACAGCGTTCTACTTGTCTGATATTTTCATTCAAGGCGAAGCGCTTGACGTAACAGGAGGTTCACCATTGTTGTTCCAGCACTTGTTCTGGTTCTTGGGTCACCCTGAAGTTTACATCGTACTCTTACCTGCTTTGGGTATCTCTTCAGAAGTGATTTCAACCAATTCACGCA
>JBIKSC010000178.1:0-5504 GCA_044348775.1 Flavobacteriales bacterium
GCGAAAGTCAAAGCCAAATGCATCGGTTGCTCTTGTTTGTATTGCGTGTTTACTTTTCTTGACAGATTTCGTTGCTGTAAAAACGGTAAAAGAAACCGTGATGCGTTTGCGCCCTACACATGATCCTTCACTTCAAAATCTAGTTCATATGGTGAAGGACGATGTGGGTAATTTTTATAAAGGAGGTCGTTATGGTTTTTTCTCGAATCATGCGAGCAATTTTGCAGGTGTTGCCCTTTTTTTTGGTTTGCTCGCGAGGCCTCTTGCGAGGTGGGTTCAGCTTGGCCTTGTCGCTTGGGTTTTATTAATCGGCTATAGCAGAATTTATCTTGGGGTTCATTATCCGCTCGATGTGTTGGCCGGGTTTGCATATGGCGGATGCGCTGCACTTTTCATGTATTGGGTGTATCGAAAATTTGAGAAACGGGAGGAAGTAAAATGAAGTGGTTAGCGGTCTTCGTAGGTGGTGGTCTGGGTTCGATGTTACGTTTTGGCTTGGGAATCGTCATTGCCCCAGTTGCCGGTCTTTTTCCCTGGGCCACCTTGGTTGCTAATGCCCTTGCTGCGGCTATCTTAGGTTGGTTGTTTACTTCTCATTTAAAGGAAGGAAATGAACTTATATGGCAGTTGGCTGCCATTGGCTTTTGTGGTGGTCTAAGCACGTTTTCCACTTTTAGTATGGAAACCGTTCAATTGATGAAAACCGGCCACACAGCGCTTGCTTTGACATATATGGTGTTCAGTGTTCTGCTGAGCATTGTTTTATTCTATTTCATTGCTCAGTGGTTTCAACGTGCCTAGGTGAGTAAATGGCCGTTGAAAGTTCACCATAGTCGTCAATCAAGCGAGGGGCAATCTTAATTTAGGCCCAATGAAATCCAGCTTCTATTATTCTCTTGCATTGCTCACTATGTTGTGGGTGTGCGCGATTCTTCCAATACATGTTCAAGCCCAGAAGAAAGCAGAAAACATGAAGGATAATCCTCGTTTAATCGTGGGAATAACCGTCGATCAAATGCGCTATGATTATTTGCTGCGCTATTGGAGCGATTTCGGTCATGCGGGTTTTCGCCGTTTAGTGAATGAAGGTTTTTTATGCCATAACCTGCATTACAATTACATGCCGACCTACACAGGACCGGGCCATGCTTCCATTTTCACCGGAACAACACCGGCTTATCACGGCATTATTCAAAACGATTGGTATGACAGAGCCAGCAATACGATGATCTATTGTTCATCGGATTCTGCAGCCAATGGAGTTGGTACCGGTTCGAAGTCCGGGCAGATGTCGCCGCATTACTTAACAGCTTCCACGCTGGGTGATATGGTTCGTATGCAAACCAATGGCAGAGGTAAGGTTATTGGAATTGCCATGAAGGATCGCGGGGCTATTCTACCCGCAGGCCGCACGGCGGACGCTGCTTATTGGTTTGTTGGTGGTGAAGAGGGATTGTGGGCAACCAGCGATTGGTATATGAGCGTATTACCCGATTGGGTCAATGCATTCAACAAACGTAAACCGGCAGACAATTACTTGTCTCAAAATTGGAAGTTGTTACGAGATGCTTCTGTGTACGATGAAAGTCAGGCCGACAACAATGCGCACGAAACACCTTTCAAGGGAACCACGAAGCCCACGTTTCCATATGATTTACCTGCACTGAAAGCTGCCAATGGTAATTATGAACTACTGAAGGCTACACCCTTCGGTAACTCGCTGACAATTGATTTTGCCCGTGAATTGATTACGCAGGAAAAAATGGGAGCCGATGTACATACCGATATGTTATGCTTAAGTTTTTCTTCAACGGATTATATCGGTCATCAATTTGGAATTCATGCCATGGAAACGCAAGACTGCTATTTGCGCTTGGATGAGGAGCTGGGAACGTTTTTGTCGTTTTTAGACGATCAGGTGGGTAAGGGTAATTACACCATCTTCCTTTCCGCTGATCATGGTGGTGCACCTACACCCAGTTACACGGCTAAGCGAAAAGCGATAGGAGGTTATTGGAAGAGTGATCGACTGGAGCTTTTCTTGGAGGATACACTCGAAAAGCGCTACGGCCAAGGTGACTGGGTGCTCAACGAAAGCAATCAGAATATTTTTCTGAATCAGAAGTTGATTCAAGCGAAGCGCTTGAGCGAAAAAGAATTTCAATATGAAGTAGCACAGCTATGCCTTTCTTTTCCGGAGGTGATGAGTGCATTTACCGCTTCCGATTTGTCACAGGGAAGAGGCGGAGATCTTGTAAAGAATATGATCCAGCAAGGCTATGATGCGCAGCGATCAGGTGACGTCATTTACACACTAGATCCCGGATATATTGAATATGGTATGAGTGGCACTACGCATGGATCACCTTATGCGTATGATTCTCATGTGCCGGCGATTTTCTTTGGTTGTGGTGTTGAGTGTGGCGAGTCGTATGGCCGTTTTAGCATCACGGATATTGCACCTACAGTGAGTATGATGTGCGGAATCACATTGCCTGATGCCGCGACAGGTATTGCTATTGAACCTGCAATTCGCAAAAGGAAATGATTAAGTACACGGTTAAAACGACACATCCGCATCGCCATTTTATCACCTTCGAAGCGGAGTTTCCAACGCACAGGAGAAGATCTATTTCCTTGCAGTTGCCTTCGTGGCGCCCGGGCAGATATGAGTTGGGAAATTTTGCCAAGAACATTCGTGCGTGGAGGGCCACTGATGTAGATGGCAACGATTTGAATTTTGTCAAAAAAACAAAGGATAATTGGAGTGTCGAAACCAACGGTGCTGACGTTCTTATTCTCACCTATCAATACTATGCGGCTGAATTGAACGCGGGATCGTCTTTTCTGGATGAAGACCAGCTCTACATCAATCCTGTGAATTGCTTCTTCTTTGATACAGAGAATGCTAATGCCAATTATGATATTCTTCTAGATGTTCCGGAAGACTATCAAGTTGCTACAGGATTGAAGAAAATTTCGGAGCACAGACTTTTCGCTTCGTCATTCGATGAATTGGCAGATTGTCCGCTTATAGCAAGCAAAACACTCAAGCATCTTTGCTACGAGGTTCAGAGTGTGCCTTTTCATATCTGGATTCAGGGCGATGTTAGTTTGAATGAAACACGCTTAATTGCTGACTTCTCGGCATTCACCAAAGAACAGATGAAGATGTTTGGCGATATTCCATGCAAGGAGTATCACTTCCTATTTCATTTCGTTCCGTTTTTCTTGAGGCATGGTGTTGAGCATTGCAATAGTACTGTTATTACCATGGGGCCTGCCGCCGATTTTCAGCAAGAGCATTTGTATCTCGATTTACTGGGCATCAGTTGCCATGAGCTGTTCCATACATGGAACGTGAAGAATATTCGCCCGGTTGAAATGTTGCCTTACGATTTCACGCGCGAGAATTATTCCGAACAAGGCTACGTATATGAAGGGGTGACCACTTACTATGGCGATTCGCTTTTGTGGCGTAGTGGTTCGCTATCGGCCGATGATTGGCTTGAAGTGATTCAGGATCACATACAGGATTATGCAGGTAACCATGGTCGATTCAATTTATCGGTTGCTCAAAGCAGCTGGGATACTTGGCTGGATGGTTACGTATCAGGTATTCCCTGGAGAAAGGTTTCCATCTATAATGAGGGTTTTTTGATTGCGATGATGTGTGACCTTATTCTGTTGCATGGAAGCAAAGGCAATCATTCTCTCGATGCTGTGATGAAGAGTTTTTACGAGCGATTCGGAAAACAGAGCAAAGGATACACGCGAGAAGACTATATCGCGCTATTGAATGAACGAAGCGACTTTGATTTTTCTGAGTTGTTCCAATCATATGTGAATGGAAAGCAGGATTATCTGCCCATGCTTCGAAAAGTTCTGTCGTATGTCGGAGTTGAACTGCAGGAAGCACCTTCTGCGAAATGGAGTGAAACCAACCTTGGTGTTTCGCTGGATGAGAGCAACCATAAGGTAGTTGTAACTGCGGTTGTTCCTAATTCCCCCGCCGATGAAAGCGGGCTGTGGTATTCCGATGAGATTGTAGCCGTAAATGGAATTGCTCCCTACAAGAATGTTCAGCAGCTGTTGCGCATGCATGCGTTGGACTTGGAACTTACCATCCTTCGAAAGGGCAAACGAACAACTGTGAGAACAGCCTCGAACGGTGCGATTTGGTTAACTAAGTATCGCTGCGTGAAATCAGCGGAAACCTACGAGAACCAAGAGCTCATTTGGAAGTGTTGGAAAGAAGGAATAGCCTAATCACAGCCCCATGGCAGCTGGCAGTTGACCGGCCATGTAGTCGAATAAATTTTTGAGAGGAGCTTTGACCATCATTTCCAGAAACGGATTTATCTGTGCATCGCAAATCATTTGTCCTGTGGTTTGAGCTCCGGCTTCTTTCAATTGAACTTTTAGGGTAAAAGGAAAGGGTGATCCCGCTGTGCTTTCGTAGGTGATTTCTTCGTTTGGTTTACTTTCTTTTATTCGGAGTCCGATGGTGTATGCATTTTGGATTTTGAAACTACACATGTCCGTTTCTGCTTTCCAGTCGCTGTACTTGCCTGCCGGTAATAGCTTTTCAATGTTCGTCATGTCGCTGAGGAATGAGAATACTTCTGCGGCATTTGTATTTACCTGAGCCGGTTGACTTTCAATGTGGGTCATCGTGTGGTTGTGATTAGTGAGTTTGGCTTGCCATGAATTGTTCGCTCCATGCTTCCGGATTCGATTTCCAGTGACTGAGAGTTTCTTGTTGAACGGAAGAAATGTATCCTGAAGCAGACGCCTGCTGCAGCAAGAAATCATAGTTGCTTAGCGTTTGAACCGCGCAGGAAGCCTCAGCAAATCGCTCCGATGCTTTAGGAAATCCGTAAGTGAAGATAGCTACCATGCCTTCAATGGTTGCGTTCGCTTCACGCAGCGCCTCCACAGCTTTGAGGCTGCTGGAACCTGTCGAGATTAAATCTTCTATCACGACTACGCGTTGGTTCGCATGAAGAACTCCTTCCACCTGATTGCCAAGTCCGTGTTTTTTGGCTTCGCTTCGAACATAGATGAACGGCAGATTGAGCGCTTCGGCTACTAATGCGCCGATAGCGACGCCCCCTGTTGCTACACCGGCAATGACTTCAGCATTCGGAAATGATTCACGAATGGTAGCAGCAAATGCATCGCGAATGAATGCTCTGACTTCCGGATAGGAAAGTGTTTTGCGGTTGTCGCAGTAGATAGGAGACCTTAGTCCGGATGCCCACGTAAAGGGATTTTCGGGATTGAGTTTGATGGCTTCGATTTGTAGCAAGAATTCCGCTACTTTTAACGCTCGATCTTGTTGATTCATGCCTCAAAAGTATAAAGTTTATTTTGCTAACAGACCGGTTGTTTTCATGAACGAATCGGAGTCGCCCGCTTTACAGCAGGGAACGGAGGTTATCGTTTCACAGGGTAAGGCTGATACTATGTTGATAGAAAGCGCCATCGACCGCGGTGCTAAG
>JBIKSC010000179.1:0-5491 GCA_044348775.1 Flavobacteriales bacterium
ACGGTGCTAAGTGTGAATTTGAAACCAAGACGTTTTACAAAGCGTGTTGGATTACCACCGACCATCCCGATAAGTTAGCCGAGTTCAGGCGTATCAAGGGCCAAAACATGGTGAAGGATAAGGACGAAAACGATGTGTTTTTGGCACCATCATCATTCATGCTCGACATGGAGCGCAAGAATTATCCGGAGTTGGAATTCCACTTTACGAGTGAGTTTAAGGTGTCGCATGTCTGAACTTATCCTTTTGCGCGGATTGCCCGGTAGCGGGAAAACCACACTCGCTCATGTGTTGAGCGAGAAGGGGAAGTATCCTGTCTTCAGCGTCGACGATTATTTCACGGATGAAAACGGGCATTATGAATTTCGTTTTCAGGAAAATCACGTGGCCTACAAGCAATGCGAGGAAGGTGTAAAAACAGCCATGGTACAAGGTGTGGGTAAAATTATCCTACACAATACATTCACGATGGAGTGGGAGATGGAGCCCTATTTCAAACTCGCAGCAGAGCATGGCTTTCGATTGCATGTTTTGACTGTTGAGAATCGACACGGCAGTGCCAACGTGCACGACATTCCGGAAGACCACATCGAGCGCATGCGCGGAAAATACCAATTGAAGCTTTAGCGTATGCGGTTAGCGGACTAATCCGGCCTCGGAATTCTCCTAAACCCTCACGCCGCTCTGTGCATACATCTCATCACGCATAGCCTTAATCTGCTTATCAGCCAAGTATTCATCGTAGCTCGTGCGCTTGTCGATGATGCCGTTTGGGGTTATTTCGATGATGCGGTTGGCCACGGTTTCCACAAACTCGTGGTCATGGGAGGTGAAGAGCGCCACGTGCTTCCAATCTTTCATGGCATTGTTGAAGGCTGTAATCGACTCTAGGTCGAGGTGGTTGGTGGGCTCGTCCATGATAAGACAGTTGGCTCCGTTGAGCATCATGCGTGAAATCATGCAACGCACTTTTTCACCGCCGCTCAACACGTTGCACATCTTCATCACCTCTTCTCCGCTGAAGAGCATCTTGCCCAAGAAGCCGCGCACATAGGTCTCGTCTTTATCGCGTGAATACTGACGCAGCCAGTCGATCAGGTTGTCGTTGGCCTGAAAGTACTTCGCGTTTTCGTTGGGCAGGTAGGCAGTTGTAATGGTGCTTCCCCATTCAACCTCGCCTGTTTCAGCGGTAGCTTCCCCTGCGATGATGTCGAAAAACGCCGTGATAGCGCTGTGCTCGCGCGAAAGGATAGCAACCTTGTCGCCCTTGAGCAGTTTGAACGATATATCGGCGAACAACAACTGGCCTTCGGCTGAGTGCTTCGAGAGGTTCTCGATATTCAAGATTTGGTCGCCGCATTCACGATCGGGGCGGAATATGATGCCCGGGTATTTGCGGGTCGATGGCTGAATATTATCGATTACAAGCTTGTCGAGCAGTTTCTTACGACTCGTTGCCTGGCGAGATTTCGATGCATTCGCACTGAAACGCTCCACAAATTCCTGCAGTTCCTTGCGCTTGTCTTCCACCTTCTTGTTTTGGTCGGCGCGCTGACGCAATGCCAACTGGCTCGATTCGTACCAGAAAGTGTAGTTGCCGGTGTAGAGCTGAATCTTGCTGAAGTCGATGTCAACGATGTGTGTGCACACAGAGTCGAGAAAGTGACGGTCGTGCGATACAACGATTACGGTATTCTGAAAGTCGGCCAGGAAGTTTTCCAACCAGGTAATGGTTTCCACGTCCAAGTCGTTGGTAGGCTCATCTAGCAGGAGAATTTCGGGGTTACCGAAGAGAGCCTGCGCCAAGAGCACACGTACCTTGTCTTTTCCGCTCAACTCACTCATGAGTGTGTGGTGAAGGTCTTCTTTGATGCCCAGGCCGCTTAGCAAGTTGGCGGCATCGCTTTCTGCGTTCCAGCCATCCATCTCAGCAAAAAGGGTTTCGAGCTCGGCTGCCTTTTCACCGTCCTTGTCAGAAAAGTCCTCTTTCGCATAGAGGGCGTCTTTCTCTTGCATCAAATCCCACAGTTTTTTATTGCCTGTGAGCACCGCGTTCAGCACTGTGAAGCTGTCGAATTCGAAGTGGTTCTGCTTCAAAACGCTCATGCGTTCGCCGGGGCCCATGCTGATGTCGCCTGTCATGGGGTCTATTTCGCCCGAAAGTATTTTCAGGAAGGTAGACTTACCGGCACCGTTGGCGCCAATAACACCATAGCAGTTACCGTGGGTGAACTTGATGTTCACTTCATCAAACAGGGTGCGCTTGCCGTAGCGAAGCGATACATTGGAAACATTGAGCATGAGCCTTCTTTTTTGCGGGCGCGAAGATACGACACCACGCGGGTATTTGATTCGATATACCACGATGTAGGTATGGCTAGCTTACATGATTTCGTTGCATCTTGCGCCAACGTTTGTAAAATGAAGCCCCTTTCGACACTGACCAATGCAGTAAATGCTCAGGTTGTAGAAATACAACCGGGTAGGTTGGCTGCGCGCTTGGTGGAAATGGGATTGTACAAAGGATGTCGTGTGCGTGTGCTTTTTCGGGCTCCTTTCAATGGACCTATAGCAGTTGATTTGGGGACATCTATGCTCTCACTGCGCATGGACGAGGCAGCGTTGGTGCTCGTAGAAGAAGAAACCGGGGGGGAAGCATGAACCGAAAAATTGCGCTCATAGGAAACCCCAATACAGGTAAGAGCTCGTTGTTCAATCACCTTACGGGTATGCGTCAGCACGTCGGTAATTATCCCGGTATTACGCTCGATAAGAAGTGGGGAGAGTGCGCTCTGAGCGATGGAGCTGTAGCGCAGATACTCGATTTGCCCGGAGTATACAGTGTGTTTCCTCGTTCTACCGATGAACAGGTTGTGATTGATATACTTTCCAACGCACAGCACCCCGATTTTCCGGATACCATGGTTGTGGTAGTAGATGCGACCAATTTGGATCGGAATCTGTTGCTTTTCACCCAGGTTCACGACTTGAACATACCGACGGTGCTTGTGCTTACCATGGATGACGTGAACAAGCAAAAAGGGCTACTCATCGACAAACAGCTACTTTCGAAACGACTGGGCGGTGTGACTGTTGTTACGGTGAACGCACGAACAGGCGAAGGAGTGGACCGATTGAAGAAAGCGCTTGCAAATACGATCGTAGGCGAAAGCAATCCGTCGTTTTCATCTACGCATCCGATTGAAATTCAAAATGACTTAGCGGCCCAGCAGACCGATGCAGAGCTTCGTTTTGAGGTCATACGTATGTTGCTCATTGGTGTAAACCGCTCGGCACCGCAGGTCAAAGAATCGCCCACCCGAAGACTGGATGCGCTTTTGGTGCATCGTGTGTGGGGGTATCTCATTTTTCTGGGAGTGTTGTTGCTGATTTTCCAGTTCATTTTTCAGCTGGCGGCCATACCGATGGATTTCATTGATGGCTGGTTTTTGCAATTTTCCATGTGGGCACAGGAGCATATGCCGGAAGGCACCTTTACCAATCTGATTGCCGAAGGAGTAATTCCCGGCATAGGCGGCGTATTGGTGTTTGTGCCGCAGATAGCCATTTTGTTCTTCTTCCTATCGCTGTTGGAAGAGTCGGGCTACATGGCCCGCGTGGTTTTCTTGATGGACAGGCTGGTGAGGCCTTTTGGATTGAATGGGAAAAGTGTAGTGCCTTTGATGTCGAGTGTGGCCTGTGCCATACCCGGAGTGATGGCCACGCGCACCATCAGTACATTTAAAGACCGTATTGTTACCATCATGGTAGCTCCGCTCATGAGTTGCTCGGCGCGTATACCTGTGTATACCTTGCTTATCGCGCTCGTCATTCCCAATAAGCGAGTTTGGGGAGTGTTTGACTTGCAAGGTTTGGTAATGCTAGGATTATATGCTTTGGGCTTGTTTTCAGCATTGGCCGTTGCAGGTATTATGAAGCGTTTTATCCAAACGGGGGAGCCCAGTTATCTTATATTGGAAATGCCTCTTTATCGAATGCCTCGTTGGAAAGAAGTGGGTATTAATTTGCTTGAAAAGGTGCGCGTGTTTGCCTGGGATGCCGGCCGCGTCATCGTCGCTATTTCCATTATCCTGTGGGCGTTGGCCAGTTATGGACCTTCGCATCGCATCGAGCAAGCCGAACAAGCAGCGGCGATGCAGGCAATGCCCGGTGAAGAGGAACAGATGAAGGCAGCCGCCCGACTGGAGAACTCTTATATTGGAATTTTGGGGCATGCTATTGAACCAGTGATAAAGCCGTTGGGATATGACTGGAAGATGGGCATTTCGCTCATTACCTCCTTTGCGGCCCGCGAGGTATTCGTAGGCAGCATGGCCACCATCTACAGCGTGGGCGAAGACTTCGAAGAAAACTCGGCACTTATTGATCGCCTGCGTCAGGAGCGCTGGTCCGACACCGGGAAGCCCGTATACACCGTGGCTTCGGGTATGTCACTCATGGTGTTTTACGTATACGCCATGCAGTGTATGGCTACGTTTGCAGTGGTGCGTCGCGAAACTAAATCATGGAAGTGGCCTGTTATTCAGCTCGTATATATGGGAGTATTGGCTTATATAGGAGCTTTTGTAACCTATCAACTATTGATTTGATACAGACAACACTAACGATAGTTACAGTTCTTCTCGCCACAGCATACGTGGCACGGGTGTTTTTTGGACGTGGTGCCCAGAAGAAGGATACGTGCAGTGGTTGTAAAAAAGTCTAATACGTTAATTCAGAATTCACAGGCTTTTAGGCTAACGATGTTAACGTTATTGGTGTTAACAATTGAAATATTAACAATCGAAATATTAACACGTTGAATGTTTCAGATTTTTTTGGGGTTGTTAGATAGAAAAACAGCTGATTGTAAAGGAGTAAATTGCCGAAGGAGTCCATGCTTTTCGTGGCAAAAAAAAATCCCAACAAACGTTGGGATCTGATTTTTTGGCGGAGAGAGGGAATAAGTTGCCCGTCTGAACCCCAAGCCACACAAGCCTTTCCGGAGCCCTGCATAACACGCGCATGCTGTGCGAAAGCGTTTGACTTTCTTTAGAACGAAGGTAAGGGGAATGGGGTAGTTGGCAAGAGGATTTGGTTAACAAAATTGCATGCTTACCTATGCGTTCTGTATTTGAATGTATAAGAGTATCAAGGATTCAATTATCATTACTTGGAAGCGATTGACTCCTAATCTTATTAAAAGTAAAATTGAGAGAAATACCACGCTGTGAATAGAGTATCGAAATCCATACGATCATCAATGTTCTTATCCATTCACAATTAATAATTGATCTTTTGTTGCTCAAAATTATAAGCGGTTAGAACTTACGCGTTTTAGAACGCTAGAAAAGAATCCATTCTTACGGTCGTAACATCCTGCTTTCAACGTATCCATAAGCGATGGATGGCTCTCAATCGCAAAATCAGTTGTGCGCGCTGCCGGTATCTTTTTGTTCCAGTCCTTTACCCACTGCGTGGCTTCTTCTGC
>JBIKSC010000180.1:0-5468 GCA_044348775.1 Flavobacteriales bacterium
TTTTTTATTCAATCGAATTGCAATTACGCATTCGCATTCATGTTGTCGAGCACATTCATTACTTCTTTAACTGCCTTCGCTGAAGCGTCGAGCAATGCCTTTTCGCTTTCGTTCAGTTGAAGCTCGATGATTTTCTCTACGCCGTTTTTACCCAATACAACAGGCACACCGAGGTAGATGTCTTTCAAACCGTATTCACCCTGCAGCCAAACGCAGCAAGGGAAGATACGCTTCTGGTCGCGAACGATGGCTTCCACCATTTGCGCTGCAGCAGCACCCGGTGCATACCATGCTGAAGTACCCAACAAGTTTACGATTTCACCGCCGCCTGTTTTCGTGCGTTCAACGATGGCGTTCAATTTTTCTTCTGAAATCAGTTCGGTTACCGGAATACCACCTACAGTTGTGTAGCGTGGAAGTGGAACCATGGTGTCGCCGTGGCCACCCATCAATACCGCCTGAATATCTTTTGGTGAGCAGTTGAGTGCCTCAGCCAAAAATGCGCGGTAACGAGCAGTGTCGAGGATACCGGCCATACCAAACACACGGCTTCTGTCAACCTTGGCAGTAAGGTAAGCGCAGTAGGTCATTACATCGAGTGGATTGCTTACTACGATAATCTTCGCATTGGGTGAATACTTGATTACGTTCTCAGTAACTGTCTTCACGATACCTGCGTTGGTAGCGATCAAATCGTCGCGGCTCATGCCCGGTTTGCGAGGAAGACCTGAGGTGATCACAACAACATCCGAATCGGCAGTTTTGCTGTAGTCGTCGGTGCTGCCAATGGTGCGGCTGTCATACAAGTTGATGGGGGCGGTTTGCCAAATGTCGAGCGCCTTGCCTTCAGCGAAGTTGGGCTTGATATCGACGAGCACAATTTCGTTGGCAATCTCGCGATGTGCGAGTACATCAGCACAGGTAGCGCCTACATTGCCTGCACCTACTACGGTTACTTTCATGATAGAATTTTTTTTAGGATTCGGTCAACAACCTGTTAACCGGCGCGCAAAATTAGCACGCAATTTTGCTCAAACAACTGCCGTTCTTTTGCACAACAGGGAAGGAATTACCCACACTTGCGAATTTTTACGATTCCACGACCATCTTTGAACCGATTATGCAACGAATAACCAATAGATTTCTAACCATGGTAGCGCTGATGTTTTCAGTGCTTTTCATGCATGCCCAGCCCAAGCCGGGAACCCTTTTACTGGAGGGGACTCCGGGTGTTGATTATAATAAAAAGGATGCGAAGGGAAAGCGCGACGGGCTGTGGGTGCAGCAATGGCGCGATACGCGAAATCTACTCTACAAAGGACAGTACGAGCATGGCAAACCGGTAGGTGATTGGCAGCGCTATTATCCCGATGGAAACCTCGCTGCGGTAATGACGCACGTTCAGGACACCACCGTGGTGGATGCCGTTTTCTACCATGCCGATGGTGTAACGAAAGCTTCACAGGGTCGTTTTCAGAAGAAGCAGAAGGAAGGTAATTGGAAGATTTGGAATGAGAAGGGGAATTTGGTTTCCGATGAGAATTTCAAGGATTCCTTGTTGGAAGGTCCGTGCAAATACTTTTTCGAGAATGGGCAGTTGTTGAAATTGGAAACGTTCAAGTTGGGCCGATTGGAAGGTCCCTTCACTGAGTATTATGACAACGGCAAGAAAAAGTCGGAGGGAACTTATGCAGCCGGCGAGAAGGAAGGAGCCTTCAAGCAATGGTTTGACTCGGGAACTGTGGATTGCGAAGGGAGGTATGTGAAGGGAGTGCAAGACGCAACCTGGTATTACAACTATCCGGATGGAAAGCCGAAGGTTACTGTTCTCTACAAGCGCGGCAAGGAGACCAAACGCAAATACGAGAATGGTACGTTCAAGGAATATTATGATAGCCAGATCCCGAAGTCGGAGTACTCCTTTGAGAATGGAATGAAAAACGGTCCGTTCACGGAGTGGTACGACAAAGGCCAGTATGTACAAGTGCCCGGTTCGGCCGAAGACAAGGAAATGGGTATCATCTATCGCGAGAAGCTCGAGGGTACACAAGTGCGCATGAAGGGCGATTATGTAGATGACAAGCTGGAGGGTGAAGTCGTATTCTACCGCGAAAACGGAAACATCGAGAAGGTAGAGGAGTGGGTCGACGGAAAGTTGGTCAACACGCGCGCGGTTCCGAAGTAATAACGCTATCTTCGTTTGCTATGAAGAGGCAGATTATTCGCTTGCTGATTGTTGTTGGAATTGTTGCGAATGCATGCTTTTGCGGCATTCAAGCGCAAACAGCACCCGGTAAGTATTGGGTGCGTTTTACAGATAAAAGCAATTCACCTTATAGCCTCTCTCGACCGGAGGAATTTCTTTCGTCGAAGTGCATCGAGCGTCGCGATCGACTGAGTTTGGGTTTTGACGAGCTTGATTTGCCCGTAAACCAAACGTACATCGATCAAGTGCTGTCCATGGGCCCGGGTTTGTTGCATCACAGAAGCAAGTGGTTCAATGCGATCACCATCGCTACAGAAGATTCAACCTGGTTGGAGAATGTGAGGTTGCTCCCGTTCGTTGCGGAAGTCAAAAGTTGCCCTGTAACCACAAGCAGTCCAAGTGGTTTTCAAAATAAGTTTTTTATTGAAGAGAAAGATACACGCGCAGAAAAAATGCTGTTCGTGTGCGATTCATTTCCGCTGTATGGAATGGCGTGGAGACAAACGGAGATGATTAATGTGCAATGGTTACACAGCCTTGGTTTCATGGGTGAGGGAGTCGAAGTTGCTCAGTTCGACGCAGGCTGGAACCGCACCGATCAGTTGCCAGCTTTCGAGCGTTTGCGCAACGAAGGACGAATAAAAATGACACGCGACTTTGTGTTTCCGGATAATGCGAATGTGTATACCTACAACAGCCACGGCACCTCGGTGCTCAGTATTATGGCGGCTTGGTTGCCGGGTGAATTGGTAGGGGCCGCTCCCGAGGCCAATTACTATCTGTTTCGCACGGAAGATCCATTCAGCGAGTTTCCGGTGGAGACCGACAACTGGGTGGTTGCTGCCGAATTGTGCGACAGCTTGGGCATCGATATCATCAATTCCAGTTTGGGGTATTCTCTTTTCGATGACCCCGGCTACGATTTCTCGTATGCCGATATGAATGGAGCAACGGTTCATTGTTCGATTGCAGCAGCTATAGCAGCCAGAAAAGGAATTTTGGTGGTGAACAGTGCCGGTAATTCAGGCGATGATCCGTGGCGCTTTATTACAGCGCCCTCCGATGCAGAAGGAATTTTGTGCGTGGGTGCCGCAGATGCACAAGAGAACCACGCCTGGTTTAGCAGTTATGGACCCTCGGCTGATGGAAGGGTGAAGCCCGATGTGTCGGCGATGGGCGCGGCAACGGCTTATGCAGCCCAAGACTCCACCATTCGAACCGGTAATGGTACCTCTTTCAGTTCGCCCCTTATCGCGGCAGCTTCAGCTTGTTTGTTTCAGGCTTTCCGCAATGCGTCTTCGATGCTCTTGCGCGATGCGATTGTGCGCAGCGCATCGGCCTATGCTTCGCCGACTGATTCGCTGGGCAATGGAATAGCCGACTATTACAAGGCCTGGCAGTTGATGCAAGGGCCCACTTCTGTGGAAGGAGACTTCAGCGCTTCGGTGTATCCCAATCCGTGCACGCAGACGATGCGTGTTATTTTGGATGATGCCAAATCGTGCAATGTGCAGTATGCGATTTATGATGCCATGGGACGACGGTGTTTTCTAAGTGCCGGTTTGGTTGCTGTGGATGGGCATGGTACTTTCACTATCGATAATGCCGTTGAAGCCTTACCGGCCGGGAATTACACATTGCATATCTTCTGGGAATTGCGCAACTCGATGGTTTCATTTACTAAATTCACGTCACCATGAAATTGATTCTACTCACTTTTAGTCTGTTTGTTGCAGGACGCTTATGCGCTCAATTCGAAGTAGGCCATGTGTCTGCCACTTACATCGACCCCACACGCTCCGACAGATCGATTGCATGCGAAGTGTATTACCCGTCAACAGCCGCTGGCGATGCAGTCCCTGTTGCGGAAGGAACGTTTCCATTCATTGCCTTCGGACATGGTTTTGTGATGGATTACACCGCGTATCAGAATATCACCGATGCGCTTGTTGCTTCGGGCTATGTGATGATTTACGTTGAAACGGAAGGCGGTTTTGCACCGGCGCATGCCGACTTTGGACTTGATCTCGCGTATGTGGCCGATCATTTTTATGAAGAGAATGCCACAGCCGGCTCGCTGTTTCAAACGCACCTCATCGACCGTTGCGCCATTATGGGACACAGCATGGGTGGCGGCGCCACGTGGCTTGCTTCGACCACGAGCGCAAGCGTCGATTGCATAGCAGGATTAGCACCGGCCGAAACCAATCCGTCAGCTATTTCAGCAGCCTCGAATGTGAATGTACCCGCCCTGGTTTTATCGGGAAGCAGCGATGCGGTGACCGCTCCCGCCGATAATCACACGCCCATCTTTGAATCCACCGCAAGTGCTTGCAAGTACTTTGTCAATATCATAGAAGGATCTCACTGTGGTTATGCCAACAGTGGTTCGCTGTGTGATTTTGGGGAGTTGTTTTTTGCGGGATTGTCGCGCGAGGAGCAGCAGCAAATTACGCACGAACTGTTGCTCGCTTGGTTTGATGTTTATCTGCGTGAAAATGCGGCGAGTAATGAGGTGTTGCAGCTCTATGATGAAATGCAAGGCAATACCGAGACGACGATCGAGTGCGTGTTGTCGGTTGCGCAATCAGACGCTCAAGGCATGTTGGTTTTTCCAAATCCATGCACGGAGTCTTTGTTTTTGGAAAGTGATGCTAGTGGAAGTATGACCTACAGTGTGATGGATTTGACGGGTAAAGTAGTAGCGTCGGGTGTATTGATGTTCTCCGGCGGTCGCGCTGAGGTAAGCACCGTTCAATTGCCTGCAGGCGTTTTTACAATTCTGGTGAATGATAAAGTCGCAGCGCGCCTCCTGAAGCACTAATCGAGAAGCCATTATCCATGTAAACGAAAAATGACTGGATCATATGTTTGAAAATAATCGACAACATAATTTTTATGTAATTATGAATGGTGTAAATTTTATTAAGGCTTATATCTTTCTTTCGTTTTTTAGTATAAATATTCTGTATGCTCAAGATGGCTCATTAGACCAAAGTTTTAATCCGAATGATGCAGGATTTGGGGCAGGAAATGGAGCAAACGGACAAATTCATACAATTAGTTTACAAGCCAATGGCAAAATTGTATTTGCCGGTCAGTTTGACGAATACAATTCATATGATAGAGAACGTGCTGCGAGGGCAGAGGAGAACGGAATGATTGACCCCTCTTTTGCCGTTGGAGATGGATTTGATAATGTTGTAAGGACAAGTGCTGTTCAAAGTGATGGTAAGATTCTATTTGGTGGAGACTTTGGCCA
>JBIKSC010000181.1:0-5442 GCA_044348775.1 Flavobacteriales bacterium
CGACTATCCTTTCCCAATCATTGAATTAGAGTCAGCCGCTCGACACGCTCGCGAAGCCATTTGGGGCCACCGCAAGAAAGACGAGGTGAAGGCCGAGGGCAAGCGTATCGTTGAGACGCATGCGCGCAAACGTGCCGTTGTGAAGAAGAAAAAGGGCGGTGAGCAGTTGAGTCTACTCTAGGAGAGAATGGTTGTAGGGTGTGATGCGAAATTTAATAGCTTGAACAATAATCTACATTTCCTTTTCAATTAATTGAATAGAAGTTATTCAGGAAAATCACTTTCCACCAGTCCGTTGGTTTTGCTCAACTTGTTGCTTCAATTCCCTAACAACGCTTTCAAGCTCTCTTATTTTCACGTCCTGCTCTTTCATACCCTGCACTAGAAATGGGATAATTGAAGTATAGTTGATACCCAGAAATTCCATACTTTCATTTGAATGCCCCAATCCATGCATTTTGCTTTCATTTTTGGATGAAGCACCTCCATGCATGGTAGAGTTTAACTTTTGATTTGATACTAAATCAGGCAAAACCTGTTGAAGGTCTTGGGCAATAAAACCGTATTGATGTTTCTGAGATAGATTCAAAAGCTTAATTGATTCATCCTGCTTATAATCGTACTCAACTGGAGTTAGTTGACGAATAATATCTAAGCTACTTTTCATGGGTTTAATATTGGTCTTTAACCTTTCATCAGATGGATTATTCAATGTTCCTGTTACAATTACGTCTCCGTTAAAAAAACCTGCATAATTGTATGCAGCATTATATGCCTCAGCATAGACACCATAATTAACTCCTGCACTAGAGAGGCATTCGCTTATCCCAACAAGGCCATAATGATCTCCCAATCCGGTAGGTGATACATCATCATAACAACGCCCAAATACTGCCATATTTGAAAAATTAGAGTTCCGTGCAAAGCCGACAAGACCTTCATTCACGTTATTCGGATTGTCATTAAACTCAATCGACTGACCTTCTACTCCTCTGCTATACAAACCTTCGCTTCCAATTCCGAGAACCCCTGTTCGAAAAGCAAGTGAGTTTAGTCCACTTGAATTACCCTCAACGGCTGTAAGATCACCAATTGTCCCTTGTATCGTTGTCCAATTGGCGACGCTAAGATTATCAGAAGCCCCACCTAATGATGTAATATTTGTTCGGAAAGCAATGTTGTCGGATCCATTCAATTCCCTGACGATATGAAATTTACTTTGTGGGTTAATAGTACCAATTCCAATATTTCCGCCATTATTGAAAAAGTTGGATGAACCTGTTACCCAAGAAGCCCCATTCCAATATGGTGTATTGCCCGCCGTAGCTCCGGATGTCAACAATCCAGTAGGACCTGGAAGGCCCTGGGGACCCTGGAGGCCCTGAGGGCCAGGAATGCTGCTTCCACTTGTCGATGCATAGAGTGCGTAGGGAACACTCAATAATTGCTGTGTAGAGATTATGCTGTAATTATTACCTCCGGTCAAATCAGTTTCCGTCTTTATAAAATATGGACCATTTGACCAATCAATGCTTGAGAAGTTACCGATAACCAAATTTCCGGCGCCTATCTCCAAGGTTGCCAAACCATTTTCATTTGTAGTAGGGGTTTGTGTCTCCACGTAAACCGGTGTCCCGGACGCTGAAGTTTGTAAAACACTGATTCGCATTCCAACGGTCTGATTAACTAAAAGCCCATTGGAACTATTGCGAATAACAGCTTGATAACTCATTTTTAAGGGAGCTTGTGCTTCGCACGTCGAAAAGCAAAACAAAATGGATAGAGTGATAAAAAAGTGTTTCATAGGTTTACGTTTGGTGATATCATGTACTTGTCAATTCTGCTCTATTATTTGAGAATTTATATCAATTGTCTTTAGTTGAATTTGAAATGAGCAAGCACATGGTTCATCTCCACTCATTCTGCTTACTATTGGGAATCAGATTGGAAATGTAGCGGCCATTGGCTTATGAAAAACACGAAATTATGCCGCTGTTATTTAATTTATTAACCAAAGTGATTCGCCCTATTCATGAATAGCAATCACCTCCAACCAAAGCCGCCGTCTCACGTTGCCTTTTGAGAGCAATTGCTTCACGCATCCTAAATCAATAAATCTTACATTCTACTATTATTCACCTAAACAAAGTGTACATCCAACACTTAGATTTGCCCTCACCTATTCAAACCCTATGAAAACCATTTTACGCTCTATTGCGGCATTCTCTCTTGCGGGAATCATCATTGCTTGTGGCAACGCGCCTCAGTCGGATGCAGAAGCCAAAGTACTGGGACACTCCGACACCCGCGTTCTCCAACATCCCGACTGGTCGAAAAACGCGACCATCTATGAGGTGAACATTCGTCAGCACACTCCTGAAGGTACATTCAACGCTTTTACCAAAGACATTCCACGTTTGAAGTCGATGGGCGTCGACATTCTCTGGCTCATGCCTATACACCCTATCGGTGAGGTGAACCGCAAAGGCGGCCTGGGAAGTCATTATAGCGTGAAGGACTATAAGGCCGTTAATCCTAGCTATGGATCGCTTGCCGACTTCAAAAATCTTGTGAAGACTGCTCACGACAACGGCATGAAAGTCATCATCGACTGGGTGGCCAACCACAGCGCTTTCGATAACCACTGGGCGACCGACCATCTCGAATACTACTTGCTCGACACAGCGGGCAAAATTCAACCACCCTTGGGCACAGACTGGTGGGATGTGGCTCAACTCAACTACGAAAACAAGGCCTTGTGGACCGGCATGACCGACGCCTTGAAGTTTTGGGTGAAAGAGTGCGACATCGACGGATACCGTTGTGATGTGGCCGAGAAGGTACCCACTCCTTTCTGGGATCAGGCCCGTGCTGCACTCGACAGCATCAAGCCAGTGTTCATGTTGGCAGAGGCAGAACGTAAGGAGCATCACTTAAAAGCGTTTGATATGAGCTACGCCTGGGAGTTCATGCACATCACGAATGAAGTAGCGAAAGGCGAAAAGAAACTGAGTGACATTGATGCCTACATGGCGAAGCAAGACACCGCTTTCCCGCGCAGCGCCTACCGCATGTATTTCACCACGAACCACGACGAAAACTCGTGGAACGGAACTGGCTTCGAACGGTTAGGCTCTATGCGCCAAACCATGGATGTCCTGGCTATGACCATCGGCGGAATGCCACTACTCTACTCCGGGCAGGAAGGTGGCGAACAAAAACCGGACGGCGCTCCTCACCGACTCTCTTTCTTTGAGAAAGACACCGTGCAATGGAACAATTACAAGTATCAGGATTTTTACACACGCTTGTTCAAGGTTCACCAGGAAAACCCTGCATTGTGGAATGGTGAATTTGGAGGTTCATTCAAGAAAATCAAGACCAGCAGCGACGATGTGCTGTATTGCTTCTCTCGCACGAAAGACAACAACCAAGTGGTTGTGATGCTCAATTTCAGCGACAAACCACAAAGCGTTGACTTCATTGAAAACATGCCTGAAGGCGAATACCCGAGCATCTTCAATGCACAATCGCTCACACTTTACACGAAAGGCCATCAAGAGCTTCCTCCGCATGGCTATCAGGTTTTCGTTAAGAAATAACAGGACGAATTCGGTTTCCAATGAATCACCTCATTGCCGATAACAAGGTTTCAACGCTGCGTGCTTACCTCATCGAGAAGCTTCAAAGCAGCTATGACGCGCGTGAGGCGGGAAATCTCGTTCAGCAATTGTTCGAAGCGTATAACGGTTGGAGCCGCACAGAAGTGGTGATGAATGCAGAGCAACGCATGGGCGAATCGGAGCTATTGCGCTATCATTTTGCATTGAAGCGACTTTTAAATCACGAGCCCATACAATACATTCTTGGCTATGCCTGGTTTCTCGATGTGCAATTGGAAGTTGGCCCCGGTGTATTAATACCCCGCCCCGAAACGGAGGAATTGGTTCGACTCATTGCCGAAAGAAACACACAATCGAATCCTCGCATATTGGATGTAGGAACAGGCAGTGGATGCATCGCAATTGCGATTAAAAATCTCATTCCCGGAGCCAATGTAACGGCGCTTGATGTAAGTGATGAAGCATTGATTTTAGCCCCAAGAAACGCGGAAAGGCTTGCAGTTGAAATCGATTTTTTGAAAATGGATATTCTGTCAACTCATCCTCAAAAAACGTATGACATCATTGTGAGCAACCCTCCCTACATACCAAGGAATGAGCAGAAAATCATGGCGCGAAGGGTCACGGAACACGAACCACACTTGGCTTTATTTACAGAAGATGCCGATGCCCTCATATTCTATCGGAGGTTAATGGAACTGACACCCGACTTGCTAACTAATGGCGGACAGGTATTCTGTGAAATACATGAACAAATGGCATCCCCACTGTTAGAACTTGCGACGAACTATGCAATTCAATCACCCGAAGTACATGTGGATATGCAAGGAAAAAACCGCATGATGTCGTGGAACTATCAACCGAACACACCATGAAAAAAACGATTATTATACTCTCCGCTATTGTTGCAATTTTTGCCGCCTGTGTAGCGAGTAAAAAAGAGATCAAAACAGCCAATGCCATTCAAGGCTTAGCCTCTCCCATTCGACTGCAGCTCGACACAACGTTGGTCATGCTCACCGACTATTTCGCAGATGCCTTAAAAATCGATAGCGTGCAATGGAATGACAAGACATGGAATACAGACACCGCAGGTGTTTTGATGCTCATAGGCGCGGCTCCTTCTCCTGTGAGTAACCTGCATGTGTCCTACGACGGCGCGGCCTATGACATCCCGGTATTCGCAACGAATAAAATTCGCTACACGTTCAACTACACTCCTTCGCGTTCAGACGTTGCAACTGTTGAGCTATCCGGATCGATGAACGGCTGGAATCGCAAAGCATCCCCGTTGGTGAAAAATGGCGACACGTGGTCTATCGAGCTGGTGTTGAACCAAGGGCTCTATCAATACCGCATTTGGGAAGACGGCGCAGAAATGATGGACGCATCCAACCCGAACACCATCAGCAACGGCATGGGCGGTCTCAACAACACGTTTCAGGCCGGCGCTTCAACCGACAAACAGCCCATGATGTTTACAGAAGCATCCATGCAAGGCAGCGTGACCCTTGTGGATGGCGATGCTTGCACGCATGTGCTGGCCTATGTCGACAATCAACTCGTTTCGGCTAGCAGTAAGGACGGGAAGATTGTCATCGAAATTCCACAATCATCAGCACAACAGGAGCGCTCTCACGTGCGTGTCTTTGCCGACAACGGCACGACTCGATACAACGATGTGCTCATTCCGTTGCAAAACGGAAAGGCAATTACAAATGCCGCAGAGCTCAACCGCAGCGACCTGCGCAATACAATCATGTACTTTGTGATGGTTGATCGCTTTGTGAACGGAGACACTTCCAACGACCGTCCAACG
>JBIKSC010000023.1:0-18487 GCA_044348775.1 Flavobacteriales bacterium
TGGTGAAGGTGCTTGGTACGCTCATCACAATCGAGTTGCCGTTGTTGGTTACAATCGTGCAACCTGTTGGAACCGTCCACTGATAACTGGTTGCGCCGCTCACGGCAGCTACCGAATAAGTATACTGACCGCCGCCGCATAGGTTGCTCATTTGACCTGTCATTGCAGAAGGCGTTACCGGATTCTTACTCAAAGCAAGCGTGCGCGCAGCACTTTGTCCGCAGCTGCTCACTGCACGAACCGACAACGAACCACTGGCGAACGATGCACCAATGCTCAATGAGATGCTATTGGTACCTTGTCCCGATACGATTGTTGTATTTGCAGGGGCTGTCCAAGTGTAGCTCGATGCACCCGGAACGGCTGCAACGCTGTAGGTCAATACTGATCCGCCACACACATTATTTATTGCCCCTGATATAGTTCCAGGAGTTCCCGGAATATTATACACCGTTAGCGTACGAGCTGTGCTCTGACCAAAACAATTCACCGAACGAACACTCACTGAACCGGATGCACCAAAGTTGGATGCAAATGAGATGCTCACCGTTTGTGTTCCTTGTCCCGATACAATCGTAGCATTAGTCGGTGCTGTCCAAGTGTAACTGGCAGCTGCTGCCACGGCTGTGCACGTGTACGTTTGCGTGCTTCCCGCACAAACGTTGCTCGCAGTACCTGTGATGGCCGAAGGAGAGGTAGGAACTGCTGTCAGCGCATACACTGCTCTGCTGAACAACGCACTCGTTCCGCATGGTCCAACTGCACGTACACTCAAATTGCCTGTATTGTATGTTGAACTAAAGCTCAGTGTAATGCTGTTGGTCGTTGAGCTACCCGTTGCTCCCGTTGGCAACGTCCATTGGTATGAAGTGGCGCCTGCTACTGAAGGAGTAGTAAACACGTTGCCCGTTGAGTTACGGCAAACTCCATAAGGACCATTGATGGCTGTGGGGGCAGATTGACCACCTGTGCAGCAACCCTCATTTACCTGTCCATTGCAGTTATCATCCACTGAGTTGGTGCATAGTTCAGCAACTCCCGGATTCACGGTGCCGGAAGCATCGTTACAGTCGTTGCCATTGACAACGTACCCACTTGGCGCGCTGCATGCACTGGAAGTAATTGCCGAGTTTCCATAGCCATCGCCATCCGCATCTTGATACCAAACAGACGAAGGAATCATTGATATATTCATAGCATTGCTTGACACAGCATTCACAGCATTGTTCGCATTGCGCTGCCAAACGCGCACAAAATCAACATCCATAGAAACCGGAAACGTTGTCGTTGCATCCGGATATCCTGGCCAGTTGCCACCTACTGCAACATTGAGAAGCAAGAAGAATGGCTTTGTAAATTCATCGAGGCTTCCGTTGGACGAAGTAACTGAGTGTTGGTGATACAATGCACCATCCATGAAGAATCGAATCGCCAGGCTATCCCACTCAACGGTATAATCGTGAAAGCCAGTCACACCCGTTGTTATACTTCCCGAGTTCGAGTTCAAACCACCGTTGTTCCAATGCGCCGTGCCATAGATTTTATTCTCGTTATTGATATGCTCCATGATATCAATCTCACCCGATCCCGGCCAAGACAATTGATCGATATTGGCACCTAGCATCCAGAAGGCCGGCCAAATGCCCTGCCCTGTTGGTATTTGCAGGCGGCCCGTCACTCGGCCGTATTTAAAGCTAAATAGATTCTTGGTAATTAATCGAGCTGATGAGTATTGTAGTCCGGGAGGACCATCATTGCGCGCTACGATGTGTAACTGACCGTTGTTAAACTGAATATTGTTGGCAGTGCTTGTATAATTTTGCCACTCGTTGTTGCCCCAACCACTGGCACCAATTTCCGGATACCATTTCGAGGCATCCAATGCGGTTCCATTGAACTCATCGTTCCAGATCAAATTCCAATCAGCCGACTGGCAGGCGACATTGGATGTCATTGAACATGTTACTGATTGACCATTTTGAAGTGAAGAAGAAATGAACGAACTCGAGTTCGTTCCCACATTCACTCCATCTACTTTCCATTGGTAAATTGGAGCAGTTCCACCGTTGACCGGAGCTGCCGTAAATGTAACAGGCTGACCTGTGCACCAAGGTGCCGGCGTACTAGAGCTGATACTTACGGCTGGGGCAACGACGGGGTTTCTAGTTACCGTAATTGCATTCGATTGAATCGGGCCGGTAGCATTGCAGCCTGCTCCACCTGCAAGTGCGCAGGTAACTACCTGTCCATTGTTCAAGTTGAGACTCGTAAACGTTTGACTATTACCCCCCACATTTACCCCATCTACTTTCCATTGATAAACAGCAGCCGAACTGAGGTTGGCTGCAGTGGCCGTAAATACCAACTCCGTTCCCTCGCAGCTCGGATTGCTTCCTGTTGTTATGGCGATTTGAACTGTTGGCTGCGGACCGCTGGCAGAGCCCGGAGAGTCGCATGAACCCCAGCAAACAACCGGTTGCGTTTGGTTTTGGGAAACGTTTACGAAGCGATTTGTGAAACCGAAATTGGTAACAGTACACGAAGAACCCGGGAGCAGATTTTCAGCTCCTGCCCAGTTATCATAAGAGAATTTATACTCATAGTAACCCGAAAGAAGCGAAAGAGTGGTTGTCCAAATCTGATCGCCATCGGGGTCACTCAATGGATTACAGTTTCCACACCAACCGTTGAAAGTACCGCTCAGGTATGGCGTTGTAAAACCGGAAACGGAAGCCATATTCACTTGAAACGTGACGGCGTTGGTTGAGCATGACGAGCAAGAACCCCAGCATGCTATTGGTAGCACTACGTCAGCATTCACATTCAATGTGCGATTCGTGAAGCTTCCTGTAGTTGCCGTGCACGATGCGCCAACCGGCAAGCTCTCTTGCTGTGCCCAATTGTCGGCGGAGAATTTATACTCGAAATAACCCGCAGGTAGTGAAACAGTCGCCTCCCAAATCCCATCGGAATTGGCATCGCTCATGGGGTTACAGGCACCGCACCAACCGTTGAAAGTGCCATTAACTTCGGGAACGGTGTATCCGCTTACTCCCGTCATTTGCAAACGGAAGGTTACGTTATAGGCAAATGAATTCAGAGCAATGCAAAATAGAAAGATTGCGGAAACATATTTGGCTAACATAGAAGTGGCTTTATTGTCAAATATACAATAACAGAGACATCCTCATTATGCCACGCCAATTATTCACCAAATGACAACGCCCGGGATAAGGTACCCCGGGCGTTGCTGTGTGATTTGATTGGTTAACGGATAAACTCTATCGGTTGGTTACAACCACTTTTTGCTGAACATAGTTAGACCCACTAACTCCCTGCAAGAAATAGAAGCCTGTACTTAGGCCCGACACTTCAAAACTGAAATTATTGGTTTCGTTCAGTTGTATTTCGTAAATCAATTGTCCTGTGCTGCTCAGCAAGCGATAATAACCTGCCTGTGCTGATCGAACCGTAAATGATCCATCATTCGGATTAGGATATACATTCAAATCGGATGAGCGCGTCTGTACCGTCGTACCTCCTTCCTCTTCCATGCACGCCAACAAAGAAATGGCTTTGCTGAACGCTGCGCTTTGTCCGCAGGTATTCACGCTTCTAACTGTAACACTTCCCGCCGCAGTTCCCCAGGTGCTCGTCATACTCGTTGTGCCCTGTCCTGCTGTAATGGTTGCTCCAGTCGGTACTGTCCACAACTGCGTTACTCCTGTCACTGCAGGTGTTGTAAAGGTAACTCCCACCTGGTTCGGACAAACTGAAGCCACGCTCGTGATACTTGCAGGTGTAGCCGGCAAACGCGTGAGCGAAGCAGTGCGTGTAGATGTTCCTCCACAGCTGTTAACCGCCTGAACCGATAAAGTTCCCGTTGTAAACGTGCTTGGCACATTCAATACTATCGAGTTGCCGTTATTTGTCGCAATAGTGCAACCTGCTGGCACTGTCCAGTTGTAACTAAAGGCACCATTGACAGCTGCAACGGAATATGTGAACTGTCCGCCGCCGCAAAGGTTGGTCGTTTGACCGGAAATAGCAGCCGGCGCAGGAGGGTTCTTGGAAAGCGAAAACGTTCGTTGTGCGCTCTGGCCGCAGCTGCTTACCGCGCGTACTGTAATTTGTCCGCTCGTGAATGACGCCCCAATAGTCAGTGAAATAGAATTTGAACCTTGTCCGGAGGATATGGTCGTATTAGCCGGAGCAGTCCATAAATAGCTGGTGGCTCCCGGCACTGCAGCAATTGCATAGGTCAAAACCGTGCCTGGACAAACATTGACAGAGGTACCGGAAATGGCTCCGGGTGTTCCAGGTATATTGTATATGGCTACGGTTCTAGCGGTGCTTTGACCAAAACAATTCACCGAACGAACGCTCACGGAACCTGATGCACCAAAGTTGGATGCAAACGAGATAGTCACCGTTTGGGTTCCCTGTCCCGATACAATCGTCGCATTGGTAGGTGCTGTCCATGTGTAACTCGCAGCTGCTGATACGGCCGTGCACGTATACGTTTGCGTGCTGCCTGCACAAACATTCGTTGAGGGGCCTGTTATGGATGTAGGCGCTGCCGGAACTGCGGTATAAGCAGCTACCGAACGAGTGAATGCTGCGCTCGTGCCGCATGGGCCAACTGCACGTACACTCAAATTGCCTGTGTTGTATGTAGAACTAAAGCTCAGCGTAATGCTGTTGGTAGTTGAACTTCCTGTAGCTCCCGTCGGCAAAGTCCATTGGTATGAAGTGGCGCCTGCTACTGACGGAGTAGTAAACACGTTGCCCGTTGAGTTACGGCATACGCCAAAGGCACCATCTATTGCCGTTGGTGCTGTCTGTGTTTGGTTATTGTTACCAACGGTGGCAGACGCGGTTCCTTGACAACCATTCGCAGCTGTTATTGTAACGCTGTAGGTACCTATACCCACATTGCTCAAGTCTTCCGTAGTAATAGCATTGTTCCACAAATAGGTATAAGGTGCAACTCCCGAAGTTACCGTCAAGTTTACACCACCATTCGTAACCCCTGTGCACGAAACGTTGGTTGCTGTTGCCGTAGCATTCACTGAGCAACATCCTTCATCGATTCCGCCTGAACAGTTTTCGTCTACCGTATTTCCGCATACCTCCGATGCCGCAGGATTAACCGAGGCATTGCCGTCGTTACAATCGGTACTATTACTTACAAAGCCTGTTGGTTGAGTACAAGCAACTGTAGTTGATGCAGCATTACCATAACCATCTCCATCAGCGTCTGCGTAGAATGTGCTACCTACTCCTTCGTTGATTTGTCCGTCGCAGTCATCGTCAGCAGTGTTGCAGATTTCAGCGGCGGCCGGATTAATCGCATTGTTAGCGTCGTTACAGTCTGTACTGTTGCTTACGTAGCCTGCTGGTTGGGTGCAAGCCACGGTGCTCGATGCAGCATTACCATAACCATCGCCATCGGCGTCTGCGTAGAATGTGCTACCCACTCCTTCATTGATTTGTCCGTCACAGTCGTCATCGGCTGTGTTGCAGATTTCAGTAGCTGCCGGATTGATCGCGTTGTTAGCATCGTTACAGTCTGTGCTGTTGCTTACGTAGCCTGCAGGTTGGGTACAAGCAACTGTAGTTGATGCAGCATTACCATAACCATCGCCATCGGCGTCTGCGTAGAATGTGCTACCCACTCCTTCATTGATTTGTCCGTCACAGTCGTCATCGGCTGTGTTGCAGATTTCAGTAGCTGCCGGATTGATCGCGTTGTTAGCGTCGTTACAGTCTGTACTGTTGCTTACGAAGCCTGCAGGTTGGGTGCATGCCACTGTGGTTGATCCAGCATTACCATAACCATCGCCATCAGCGTCGGCATAGAAAGTAGAACCAACACCTTCGTTGATTTGTCCGTCACAGTCATCGTCAGCAGTGTTGCAGATTTCAGTGGCTGCCGGATTAATCGCATTGTTAGCGTCGTTACAGTCGGTGCTGTTGCTTACGTAGCCTGCAGGTTGGGTGCATGCCACTGTGGCTGATGCAGCATTACCATAACCATCGCCATCAGTGTCGGCGTAGAATGTGCTACCTACTCCTTCATTGATTTGTCCGTCGCAGTCATCATCTGCAGTATTGCAGATTTCAGTAGCTGCCGGATTGATCGCGTTGTTAGCGTCGTTACAGTCTGTGCTGTTGCTTACGTAGCCTACCGGTTGGGTGCAAGCCACTGTGGTTGAAGACGCATTACCGTAGCCATCGCCATCGGTGTCGGCGAAGTAAGTGTTAGAATTCGTAATAGAAACGGTAATAGCATTGGAAGTAGCAGCTCCCCCTGCTCCGTTTACAGCGAATCTCATATTCGGTCTGTTCGATGTAGTAGTACCGGTGGCCTGGTTACAAGCACCCGCGCCGGTTGCTCCATCTGCTTGATAGAAAGTAGCAGCCACGAATCCTGGATTCGTAAATCGTGTTTGATATGCCTGGTTACCGATTACCTGGTTAGAGAAGCATGACTCGACTATGATGTTCGAAGTGCCATTCCAAACAAATGGGGTTGTAAACGTATGCGTATTAATAGTGTTGAGCGTTGGTGTGTAGTTAACCGGGCCGAACACGGTGGTTGCACCTGTTTGGAAAGTTGTAGTTGCAGTTGTAGCCGTAACGTTGCCCATTTTTATGGTGAAACCGTTCAGAGTAAGCGGGTCACCGGTTGCATTTGCAACGTCGAATCCAATAGATCCAATAGAGCTACCGGCCGAGAGGCCAAGCGCCGTAAGTTCTGTTGCACGGATAATATACTGTTGGCGACCATTGCCATAATAGGTTGCATAAGCAGCGCCCGCTCCGCTTGTCAGCGAATTCAGCGTTGTTCCGGTTCCAAGGTTGAAGAATGTTGGACAGCTTCCCGCAGTTGTTACCTGACAAGTTACCACCTGACCATTGGTTAGAGAACTGCTGCTGTAGGTATTGCTGTTGGAACCCACATTTACTCCGTTCACTTTCCATTGGTAACTGGGCGAAGAACCACCTCCAACAGTAGCCGTAAAGGTTACAGGTGTGCCTGCACAAATGCTTCCCGACACGCTGGATGTAATGCTAACTGTTGGGGTTGATGAGGTCGTTATTGAAATTGTAATCGTGTTTGAAGTTGCAGTGGTTGCAGTAGGACACTGTGCATTGGAAGTCATGATACAACGCACAATGGCACCATTGGCCAAGGTCGAAGAAGTAAAGATGTTGCTATTAGTTCCAACGTTCGCCCCGTTAACCTGCCATTGGTAGGATGGCGTTGTTCCACCGTTGGTAGGAGTAGCAGTAAACGTCACCGCAACGCCGGGGCAAGTCGGATTCGTACCGGCTGTTTGTGCAATCGAAACAGACGGGGTGACGGCTGGCGCAACGGAGATAGTAATTGAATTGGATGTGGCAGGATTAGCCGTTACTCCGGCTAGGTTAGATGTCATGACACATGAAACCACTTGACCTGCGGTAAGTGATGATGTGGTGTATGTAGAACTATTTGTGCCCACATTTACACCATCTACCTTCCACTGAAAGGCAGGAGCTGTTCCCCCGTTATAAGTGGTAGCTGTGAACGTCATGCTAGCACCTGCGCAAGTCGGATTAGACCCTGAAGTCACGTTAATTGTAACTTGAGCATCGGTAGTACAACCATCAATAGTATAGGAAAAAATTCGTGTACGTGCAGCGCTTCCGCCGCTTGCTCCGCCCATGTATTCACTTGTGCTCCAGAAGGTCAATCCATCCGGATCAAGACAGGTGTGTGCGTAATCACCATTGCGATTGGTTCCCGTTTGAAAACCGGTTCCGGCAACCACCATCACCTCAGTGATGGGCATGGTTCCAAGAGGATCACATTCACGACGCCCAGTGTAATAGAGCCCGGGGAATATGGATGTAGCATTCGACTTCATGTAACTCAAACCGATAGAACCGTTGTTGTCCATGCAGATTGCACCCATCCAGCGTGTATCCGCATCGGGGGTATAAATTCCCTCCTGATACATACTCCATGCGCCGGTTGTTTTATTCTGACGCAATTCACACCACTTAATACTGCGTTGTGATGCACTAATTCTTACAGCCCAGTTAAGTACCACTGAATTATGTGTCGGCCAAGTTTTCCATTGCGCACGGTACATGATAACACCACCGATACCATCCAACTTCTGCGTTGTGCCCGGTTGAACACAATCATTCCAGCTAGCATTATAAGAGGCGTCGAAGGCCGCTGCAGGCACATCAGGAGTAGCTGTAATCGTTGCTGTAGGTGTTGTTGGAGTCCAGTTTACCGTCATATTGTAAATTTTCACCGCATCGATGTTGGTTCCACCCCAGGCATTATCGCTATAGGAGAAAATCGGGCAAGGTGTTCCTGCAGGAGGCAAAACTCCATCAGCAGCGCATCCCGGTACCGGACAGAAAAATCCGCCACCTGTCGGAGGAGTGAAATTCACAATCACCGAACGCGCACCGGCAGTTCCTGCAAGCATCGCTGTTCTCTCAAAAGCAAAAACCTTTTGAGTCGACTGGTTCGACGTCATGTAATATCCATCGTGCCACACGCCGAACTTCAGGTAGTCCGGGAATTGGGGCGATGTAAATGTGTACGTGTAATAAGATCCTGTTGGGTCGGGAGTAGTTGAAATCGCGATGTAGATATTGTTATTACCCGAACCGAATTGAGCAAGGAACCAACGATCGGCGGCCTTATCGTACATCACAATAGGGTCGCCGGCATTCGCAGTTGCAGGCGACCAAAGGTTACCAAGCGTTGCAGTTAAAGACACCACTCCTGTTGTCTTGTTATAAACTTTGAAAGTGGTTGAGTTAATCATTTGCACGTAATGATTGGGACCGACCGCACCGCTAGGATCATATGGGCGGAAGCCACTTGCTGTTTGACCGAGAAAGTTGGCTCGCGTTTGAGCACCTTTGATAACCCCCATGCGTGTTTGCACAGAAGCAGGGTCGTTACCATAGGCAGGACCATCCTTTTCCGCACTGAACTCAAAAAATTGTGGTTTGCGAATTTTGCGATCGCCCGATGTCTTGGGTTTGAATATGAGCTCCTCGCGAACGGGATTCTCAGCAAAAATCTCACTCAACGGGCGAGTGACTCCAAATTGGGTCGCTACAACGAATGATGACTCTGTAAATTCTTCCTGCTTCTGGGCCCAAAAGCTCAAATTACATACTAAAAGTAAAAACGACAAAAAGTAAATCTTTCTCATAAAGATTCTTAGTTAATGAAAATAAAATTTGTTGGTTTCGGCGTAGTGGAAATCAAAGATAGGAAATTATATTGATAAACGTTAAGTTTTCATTCACTAAACACAATCAATGGTAGGTTTGCATCATGAAGAAATCACTTAGCTGTATTCTATTTCTCCTCACGTTTTATGTCACTGTTGCACAGCAGCAATACGCAAAAGACCCCATACAACGTATTGACCGCATTGCACAAACCGCATTGCAGCAATTCAATGTACCGGGTTTTGCATTGGCCATTGTACAGGATAATACGATTCTACTTTCTAAAGGTTATGGGGTGCGCAGCATGCTCACATTAGAACCGGTAACAGACAGTACCCTTTTCGCTATAGCCAGCAATAGCAAAGCATTCACAGCAGCTGCGCTTGCGATGTTGGTCGACAGAGGTCGGCTCGCCTGGGATGATAAAGTACGCAAATACCTGCCCTACTTCACCCTTTATAACCCATACGTAAGTGAAGAATTTACCATTCGCGACTTGCTTTGTCATCGCAGCGGACTCGACACCTTTAGTGGCGACTTGATATGGTATGGCACTACGCATTCTCGGGAGGAAATAGTGAAGCGGGCACGTTTCCTATCTCCAAGCTTTGGTTTTCGGGAACAATATGGTTATTCGAATATCATGTACCTGGCAGCCGGGCTTATCGTTGAGCGATTGTCCGGTATGACCTGGGATCAGTTCATTGCAGAGAATTTTTTCGGTCCACTTGGTATGACTCAATCGAATACTACAGTGAGCGCCTATAGGACGATCAAAGGAGCTATTCAATCAAATAGTAGCAAGAATATTGCTTCACCTCACAACGAGGTCAATGGGAAGAACATCGCTATCGATTACGTAAACTGGGACAACATTGGCCCTGCAGGAAGCATTAACTCTTCCGTCTCTGAGCTGACCAACTGGATTCAATTACAGCTGGGGAAAGGCACATTGAATGGCCGGACCTATTGGAAGGAACAAAGGAGCTGGGAAATGTGGGAGAACTGCACTCCCAAACCGGTGAGTCGCTGGCAGCGCGAGAACATGCCTACCCGACACTTCAACGGCTATGGCTTAGGATGGGAGCTCATGGAATATCAGGGCTACAAAATCGTGAGCCATGGCGGCGGTTACGACGGAATGATATCGAAAACCGTTTTGGTTCCCGAAATCAATATGGGGTTTGTAATTCTTACTAACAACATCAACTCAGTTCCCAGCGCTCTCACCTTTGAGATATTGGATGCATTTCTAATGCGAACAGACAACAAGGGCAAATGGAAGGGAGATAAGAAAGACTGGATAGGTATGTTTAAAGGGTTTAAGGATGAAGAGATTGCAAGCTCTCGGGAAGCGCTTAAAACAGACTCGGCAGCCAGAAAAACAAATACCCGCTTGTCGCTACCTCTGGCGGCATATTGTGGAGTCTACAGCAGCGAAATGTATGGGGATGTGCTCATTACTCTGGACGAAAACCCTCTCAAACCGTTCAGTGGATTGAAAATAGACTTCGCCCCAACATCCTTATTCAAAGGGCAACTCACTCACTGGCACTATGACACCTTTGAGCTTTCTTGGAGCACGCAGATGATGTTGCCTAAAGGAAAAGCAACGTTCGTAATGAACAGCGATGGAAAACCCGTCGAATTAAAAGTGGTGGTCGACAATCCGGACTTTGACTTTTCAGAGTTGGTTCTTTTGCGAAAGCCCGAGAAATAGAGCTTATGGACAGTATTCGTTCGCTGTTCAGAAGGAGTATTTCACGAAACATTTGCATTTGTGCAAAGCCGAACTATATTTGCGCCCCGTTTTGACAGGCTCATGCCAATCAAAACAACGATGTCACCGTAGCTCAATTGGATAGAGCACTTGACTACGGATCAAGAGGTTTGGGGTTCGACTCCCTACGGTGACACTAAAAAGCCAATCGTCTGATTGGCTTTTTTATTTATCCCTAGAATTTTCCAATAGGTAAAGTTCCCTTTCTCCAGTGCGCAAGCACCTTTGTTATTCCAATCGGCGAGTATATAACAGCGCCTCAGCTTGTCTTTTATCACTAGAGTCCAATGAGGATTTCAAATCCTCGCGCTCCATGGAGTCTCGATTGCGCTCCTCGACATTTAAAATAGCAGGTTCATGAACACTGATAACCGTTTCACTTTTCCCATCTGACTCTACTTCAAATAGACCATTACATAAAAAGCGAATGCTGATAATCTCGCATCTATTTTCTTCCAGAAATCGGATAAGGTCCGACTTCTGAACAAGACTAGCGGAATCAGTTTCATGAAACACTCCATCAAGACTCCAATAAATGGATAGCTCCTGAATTTGCTTAATTTCCGTTATGGCCAAAAATTGACTAAAGGGAATGTCGATTGTGAGATAACTTTTAACCAAGAGAACTCAGGTTTTTTATTTGTTTAGTGGCAGAAGACTTAAAATGCCTGTTAAAAGTCGACCGCTTCAAATTTAGAAGAATATCGTTACACACCGCTGTTATGAATGAATTAACTCCGGGATGTTGCGTTTAACTTTTTTGTGTTGCATTGCAAATGGTTTGCGCGCGACATTTGATTGAACCTAAAACATATGTCGAAAGAACTCAACTATTATCTGATTCCGGGCATGGGGGCTGATAACCGCCTATTCCAAAACTTCCAACTGCCCAATGGAAAGATCCACCACCTGGACTGGATTCCACATGGAAAAAGCCAGAGTTTAAGCGAGTATGCAACTTTAATGGCCGGAAGGATTAAGACAGAGCACAACATTATCGTGGGTTCCTCCATGGGCGGAATGGTTACGGTAGAGATAGCAAAGCAAACCCGTCCTCTTGGTGCAGTGCTTGTTTCAGCACCTACCGGACGACATGAATTTCCACAAAGTTTGAAAACGTTACGGGCATTAAAACTTCATCGGGCTTTAAGTGCCAAACAAGTTATGCGCATTTCGAAACTCTGCGACTTATTTATGGGTTTTAAAACAGAGCAGCAGCGATCGATGTTCTATGACATGCTCAACGGCAACGGTCATGAATTTCTTCATTTTTCAGTAGGCGCCGTTTTGGAATGGGAAAACACAACTCCACCGCCAGTTCCTTTTATTCAGATACTAGGCTCTCAAGACAAACTCTTTAGTCAGAAGAAAATATCCAACGCCCACATTCTGGAAGGTAGCGGACATTTCACTGCATTTGAGCGAGGCCGGGAGGTTTCAGAGATTATTGTAAAATGGGCAGATACTTTAAGGAGTCAATCACTGGCAAATACTCAATAGCCGCCGCCCACAGCTACATAACCCCGATCACGGTTGTACTCATCAGCGGCCAGCCAAAGCGCATCATCCTTTGGAGATTCGAGCAAGAGGCTGCTTCCGGATAGCAGGATTCCGAGCAGCATCATTGGGTTAAATTGAATTGTCTGTCCATTTTGCGCAACTACAGATGATGCCAGTACACCGGCTCCACCACCCATTAATCCGAATTGCAGCATCCGGAACTTTCGGTAATCTTTCAAATGTGCAGTGGCGCCAAGATTATCGGCCAAATCAACTTTCATATTGCTATACCCGACTTTTCTTAGGGGTTCATCACCCACGTTATAGAATTGAAACGAAGTACCATCAGAAAGACCCGCTCCATTTTCGCCAGGCTTAAGCTCCACTGCTCCATATACTTCAATATCGATTCGCTGGTATAAATTCGTTCTTCCTCTATCTATGCACATAGCAAAAGAAGGACTACCAAAACCTTCAACACGACCAAGGTTGGCGAAATAGCCATGTTTATTTTTGAAAAACTCGACTTCCTTGCTGGGGTACATTATACCATCGAGCTGAAAGACAGCTTCGGCATTGGAGGGGGCCAAAAAAATCAGTTCATTTCCTTCAATAGTTTCACCGCTCATCAACTGAACATGGGTCAGAGGATTTGACTTCTGTGCCCAAACCGAAAAATGAAGCAAGGCAAATAAAAGAATGCATACAGTGCGCATAGATGTTCAATTTTTGCGAGTTCTACGCGCATTTTAACGGAAGGTTGCAATTCGGAACCTCAACCCTTATCTGCCAATTGCCTCAGTGCTGAGGCAAGATCCGGATAATGAAATTCAAATTCCATCAATTCGGCGCTGGAAGAGACCACATTCATGCCACGCAATACCAATTCACTATCGACCCCAAGCACAGCCGTTCCAATCTTAATGAGAGCGGCCGGAGCGTTAAAACCAAAGCCGACGCCTAGACTCTCCCTAAAATGACGCATGAAATGAGCATTCGATAGCGGCTTTGGTGCCGCAGCATTGAGCACTGAAGGAGGATTACTATTTTCTATCAAAGCCAAAATCATTCGACACAAATCATGAATGTGAATCCAACTCATCATTTGCGTGCCTGAACCTTGGGTGCCTCCCTGAAACGTTCTGGTAAGAAATCGAAACGTGGGATAAACACCTCCACCCGCACCGAGAACTAAGGTAATGCGGAGAGCCACCTTTTTCGTTTGCGGGGTATTTGCGCCAACGAGGGCTTCTTCCCATAGGCGAGCAACGTCAGCCATAGTACCCTTTCCCGTTGTTGCAGAATCTTCCGTGTTTGCGTTACCGATTGTTTCGGGATAAATAGATGCACCACTCGCATTTACCCATGTGCGAGGCGGATTTTTACACAACTCAATCGCCTCACCTAAAGCGCGGGTCGTTTCCACTCGCGAGTCGATAAGCTCTTGTACATTTCGGGCTGTAAATCGGCAATTCACAGACTTACCGGCCAGATTAATGACGGCATTTGTCTCTTCCAATACGCGCACTAAAGATGACTGATCATTCCACGTGGCGTCCGCATTTGAACGACCAATTGTGACAACTTTCCAACCTTGCGAGGTCAGAAATGAGCTGAGATAATCACCGATAAACCCCGATGCGCCGGCTATTGCAACTCTCTTCATACCATGTAAACATCTCAGTGCAAAGTCTGTTCAATAAAAAGTCGCAGCCATCTTCAAGCGCGATTTTTCACAACAAAAAAGGGAAGGCAAATGCCTTCCCCTCTCTGCTTTAACTCATCTGTATCACATCCTAAAACCATACATGGCCTCCATGCCGTTGCCATAGTACCCGCGAATTTCAATATAGGAGCCTGCCTTATTTTGTAGCACACTATCCAAATCCTGTGGAGAATTGATAGCCTGCCCATCTATTCGAGTAATAATGAAGCCCTTCTGCAATCCAATCGACTTAAACTTACCCGGTTGCAAATCCAGCACCTTCGCGCCACCGGAAATACGAAGCTTCGATTTGTCTTCCGGTGAAAGATTACCGAACGTGGCACCTAAGCTCTGAACAGTTGGTCCACTTTCCTGGGCCTTAAAATCTTCCAATTCCGCTCTTCCACTGCGATTGCGCAAGGTCACATCCACTATCTGTTGTTTTCCTCCGCGCCATACAGCAACCTTCACCTTATCACCAGGGCGATAGCGGCTAACCTGCTCTTGAAGTTGTGGAACATTGTTTACAGGACGATCATCAATCTTCTGAATTACATCGCCCGATTCTATTCCGCTCTCTGCTGCAGCGCCCCCTTCCGACAATGAGCTAACGAAAACGCCTGCTACTTCTTTCAAGCCCTTCTCCTTTGCAACGTCTTGTGTCACCTCTTCGATGCGTACTCCAATGAACGCCCGCTGCACGTGTCCAAACTCTACGATGTCTCTTGAAACCTTCTTAGCAATTGATGAAGGAACGGCAAAGGAATATCCGGCAAATGCTCCGGTGCGTGATTGAATCGCTGTATTGATGCCGATTAGCTCCCCCTTGGTGTTTACCAGAGCACCTCCACTATTTCCCGGATTAACGGCTGCATCCGTTTGCAGAAATGATTCAATTGGAAAAACTTCTTCACCATTGTTGCGCTCACGCGATAACAAATTGATGTTTCTAGCCTTCGCACTTACGATACCGGCAGTAACCGTACTGGTCAAATCAAAAGGATTTCCTACAGCAATTACCCACTGACCAATTCTAACGTCATCACTGTTGCCCCAAACGATAGCAGGCAGACCATCCTCTTCAATTTTAATAACAGCAATATCGGTGCTCGGGTCACGGCCTACTACAGTCGCTTCATAGTCCTTGTTGTTGTTCAGTGTGACGCGCAATTTTTCAGCGCCCTCCACCACGTGGTTATTGGTTATAATGTAACCATCCCCCGAAATAATCACACCGGATCCCGAGCCCTCCTGTACGTGAGGTTGTTGTTGGTATCCGAAAAAGTCTGACCAAGGATTGAAAACAGGCTGCATTGTTGTTTGTGTTTTCACGTGTACAACGCTGTTGACAGTCCTTTCGGCGGCCATACTAAAGTCGCCGCTACCTTCAGCGCCCATAGAAACAAATTGAACATTTCCGGAGTTGCTACCCGAAGCCTCCGTGATTTGGGCAATTCCTTTGGGCTCAAAAAAAACACGATACGTTCCAAGAGCCAGCACCCCACCCGAGAATGCCATGGCTAACATGATTAAGTTCTTTCTCATAATGTCGTTCGAAAAAGGTTGAATAGAAAAATCGAATCCAAATGTATAAACGCGGAAATGAGTTCAGATTGCAGCGACGCTGTAAAATTGTGTTAAGGCTGGTTTTAAATATTTAAAAGAATCTGTCATTTACTGTTATGTGCCATTAAAAAACAAGAGTCATCTAAGCCCTGTTTGAACTCTATTAATTTAGCGCTGTTATTTCTTTGTATGAGAAAATTTCGCTTGGCAATTGTGGTTTGCATAACTCTTTCACTAGTAGGTTGTGAGAAAGAGATTACTGTTGACTTACCCGAGGCAGAAAATAAAATGGTCGTTGAGGGCACCATATTCCCGGGCGATTTTCCCTTGGTCTTACTCAGTTACACTCAGGGTTATTTTGACCCAACAGATATTACTTCATTACAGAATATTTTCGTGCATAATGCTGATGCTACTATTTACAACAACGGCCAGGCCTATCCGCTCATCGAAATTTGCTCGTCAGACTTAAGTGCAGAAGAATTAGAACTTGCAAGTGCCGCTTTGGGTGTAAGCGTTGAATCGCTTCAATCACTCGACCTGTGTATTTACACCTCATTTGAACTGACCGGTAATCCTGGAGAGGTGTACAGCATTGAAATTCACAAAGACAATTACCACATTACAGGTTCAACTAGAATTCCGGAGCTGGTATATCTGGACACTGTTTATTTCGACATCATCAATCCGGAGATTCAAGACACACTGGGTATCTTGTATGGTCAACTTACCGACCCTGACACAACGGGAAATGCATACCGGTGGTTTGCCAAACGAATCAGCCACTATCCTTCCAATACACCTGACCTCTCTTTGCGTGGACAACAGAAAGACAGAGCATACATTGCTCCATTTGGATCAGTTTACGATGACACTTTTTTCAATGGGTTGAGCTTTGAGTTTGCCTATCCGCGAGGTATCGAGTCAAACTCAACGAAGTTCGATGACGAGAACGACGAGCGAGCTTATTTCAAAGTGGGTGATACGGTAGCTATACGCGGTTGCACTATTGACCGCGCAGCTTTCAAGTTCATTCGGAGTTTGGAAGCGCAAATAAGCAACCAGGGAAGTCCATTTGCCATTCCATTCAATTTAGAAAGCAACCTTCAGGGAGGCATTGGTGCCTTCATCGGCTACGGAGCCGTGTATGATACGGTGGTGTGTGTTTGGTAGAGACAGCAGCGCACAATGCAGATGCGCGACATTGGATTAGCCCACTACCTTCTTGCCAATAAACATGTAGGCCCAAATACTTCTCGACACACGGAACAGATAAGGAAACAGTATTACTGTTGCACCCAAGCCTGTTGCTAAGAAAGTGACCGGATGTGTCAAAAAACCGAACTCTATCCATCCTAACGCATCAAGAACTTTCAGTGCAACGAGGACCGAAACCCAAAGCGCCACAGTCAAAGCCCAACTAACGTAGGCTGCGCCAAAATAAAAGCCCGTTTCCGGAACCAGATTCGTATGACAAACAGGGCATTCCTTATGCATTTCACCGATTTCAATGAACGTGTATACCCGTGGGTTCTTGTACAAAGAACTCTGTTTGCACACGGGACATTCAAGTCGGAGCATTGCACCAAAACTGCCTCTTTCATTTTGCATGTCACGAAATTATACATGGAGATCCTTGCCATGGGTAACATTTGTAACTATTTGGTTAAAATCTTGTGCATTCAAGCGTAGCATTAAGACATCCTATGTGCGAAATTCGCCGACCGATTAATAACCAACCTTACAACAATTCTGTGGAGAGACTATTTCGATTTTTTTGTCTGTATTCAATCAGTTTATGGATACCAGCCTATAACGCCTTTTCTCAATGCATCGTCATCAATGAAATTCTGGTTAATCCTCTCGGAAATGACGGTGTACCTCCCAATACCAGCGAATGGATCGAATTATTGAATACATGCAACAGCCCCGTGGATATTGGGTGTATGATTATCGGCGATGGCGATTTCACGTTGACTATTCCAAGCGGTATCACACTTCAACCCGGTGATGTTTATACGATAAGTGCCGGCCTCAATGGCCTCACACCGGACCTGAACTGGAATACGTGTAACTGCAGTTCCAACTTAGTTCAGACAGGTAGTTTGACAGATGCATCGGAACAATTCTTTTTATTGGACAACACTGGCAATCTCCTATCCGGAGTCTTTTGGGGCAATGGCACCTTTCCAGCTCTCGTTTCCTCGGTTACTGCCAATGGTTGTTCAGCACTCACAGGAATAACCCTCCTTGACAATACCGGTTTTGAAGTAATAAGTGTAAATGAAGGCACCACTAATGAGCAAGATTGCAGCGGGGCATGGATAACCTCGGGGATCCCAAGCTTTGGTACAACCAATAGCGACCAAGTGCCCAGTGCCGTCATTAACGTAACGAGTAATGTAGTGTGCCAGGGAGGCACCTTAAATTTCGACGGTTCCGCCAGCTCGGCTTTCTCATATGAATGGACATTCAGCAATGCCTCGCCGGCTTCATCGACCGATCAGAATCCAATCGGTATTTTATTCACCAGCTTCGGAAATCAAACCGTTACACTTACCGTCGAGAATTCGTGTGGTGATACAGACACAGAGACCATCAACGTAGAAGTTGACGAACCCATCCTACCAGTGATTAGCGCATCGGGTCCAACAACTATTTGTGGTGACGAATCGATT
>JBIKSC010000182.1:0-5391 GCA_044348775.1 Flavobacteriales bacterium
GCGCCATACCCCACTCGCCCGAAGCCTGTGACCACCACGCGCATATGCGGTGGAAGCTTCACGAGCGCGAGTTGTTGCTCGAGTTCCTTTCTATCATGGCATTCATGTGGCGGCTTTATGGTGTATAGATTATGCTTTAATCCAAAAGCACGAAAAGCATGATAAGCCCCAACAATTCCGGCGTACCTGCCAAATCCAATTAATCGCTTTCTATTAGTGCCCTTGATAACCTCGTAGTCAATGAGTCGAATTTTGCGATCTAGGATAGCTTTGAGAAGTTTGGCGTTGTAAGGTTGCTTTTTAAAGGTGTGCGAAAAGAACATATACGACTTGCCCGGAATGAGCATTTCGATTGGCACTTCCTTGACACCGATAATTAAATCACAGTCAGATAAGTCTTCCTGCAGCGTTATTCCGGCAGAAGCATACTCAACATCGGCATATTTGCGAATAGGGCTTGGTTGCACTACAACATCCACATCGAATTGAGCTTTGACGAGATCGCATTGCTGCGGTGTCAGAGCTACACGATGGTCGTGGGGCACTTTCCCCTCGCGAATCACGCCGATTTTCTTGATTATCATTGAATCAATTTTTTCGCAAAAATACCCTTTGCAAGCAGCATTTCGCCGAAAAGCGCCAAAAGCAGATTGCACGGCTTAGTGTTAATTGTGAGACAAAACAGGAGCAGGCGAATTATCTTTGCCGCGTTCTTTGACATTATTCGAATTGCCTTGTCAACCTGCGCAAGCAGCGCAAGCAAGAGAAATTTGGGCCCGTTCCCCGGATTTGACAGCAAGAAGAATAGCTGGGCAAGCATGCAGAGCGTTTTGCAGGATAGCTCTTAAATCTGAAACTGCAAGTCAGAAATGACAACACTTCTTACGCGCTTGCAGCCTAATCACCGGGTGTGATTACGCCTAATCACGAATTGGATTCGTGACAAGCACTGTCTCGTCGGATGACCCCGCTCTTGGTCGCCGGCAATGAGGCTTCATCAAAGAGAGATCGCGAGAACCGAAGCTTGTAGGTAATCGTTAAAAACTCAAAGCTAAGTGGAGGTTTGGCTGTTCGTGGCCTGGCCTTCATCGAAAACCAATTGCGAACTAAGCATGTAGAAAACTTAGAAATTCCTTGTTTGGACGTGGGTTCGACCCCCACCGGGTCCACCAAAAAATGAGCTACGGCTCATTTTTTATTTTGGGCAATTAGCTCAGTTGGTTCAGAGCACTACCTCGACAAGGTAGGGGTCACTGGTTCGAGCCCAGTATTGCCCACCCAAGTAAACCATTCCAAGAGCCGGTATATCCGGCTCTTCGTTTTTCGGTTAGTCTTACTTTTTCAAAAATCCTGACAATATTCTATTTACGGCGCATAGCAGCTCTGTCATGTTTGCTATTCGAAACAGGCTTCAGCTCATCGACTCCCAAAACCACCAATTCACCTCCGGCTTCTTTGAAATCATCTTGAACGTGATGCAAAATTTCAATTACCGAATGGTCTATGAAGTTACATTTCCTGAAGTCCACGGTTACCGTGCTCGATAATGGGAAGGACAGTAGTTGCCTTTTAATCGATATAAAGTTGCTGAATACTGCCGCTTCTTGAATCTCTACAACTTGACCTTCTACATGCATGATTGGCCTAAACAGAACTTTGAGCGAAACACCTCGGCCGATATGAAGAATAAACTTCAACAGAATTCCCGCACCAATTCCCATCAATAGATCCGTTAAAATGGTAACCATGATTGTAGTTATAAAAATCACTACTTGGTCTTTACCAATTTTAGCCATTAGACCAAACTCGCGCGGGTGCGCCAATTTCCATCCAACACCAATGAGCATGGCTGCCAGCGCTGACTTAGGAATAAGATTATCAAAGCTCACTTCAAAACAGAGAAACAGAAAAACAAATAGTCCATGAAAAAAGTTGGCCCACCGCGTTTGAGCGCCATTTGCAACATTTGCTGTTGACCTTGCCACTTCGCTTATCATAGGAAGACCGCCCAATGCTCCGGCAACGATGTTACCCAAACCCACAGCTACAAGATCCTTATCCGGGTTGGACCGACGTTTATAGGGGTCACGAGAGTCAATAGCCTTAACCGTGAGCAATGCCTCAATTGAGCCTACCACAGCAAACATTAGCACATACTTCAGAAATATCAGCGGTAACTGCGCACCTTCGAAACTTACTCGTACACCGAGAAACTCAAAGAGGTTACGATCAAACGTCAGCATAGGTGTTTGTGCCCTTTGAATAATGTTTCCTGAAGCATCAATTACCTCCGGTGTATTGTGCACGCCCAATAGTTGCGCAAGCGGAATTGCTACTGTCAAAACAACCAGAGCTGCCGGCACCCTAGCAAGTGACTTACTGGGGATTTTAGGCCAGGCGAAAACAATCACAAGACTTACCAAACCAACTATAATCAAATCGAGGTTTTCAGAACAGCGCCGAATTGAATTACCTAATTCCATGAACAACTCCAATGGTTCGACCATATTCCTTCCCTCGGAGGTAAGCGGATTAACTCCCACCAGAACATGAGCCTGCTTGCTAATGATGATAATACCAATAGCAGCCAACATTCCATGCACTGCAGAAACGGGAAAGAAATCACTAAAGGATCCAAATCTGAGCCATCCAAAAACGACTTGTAAAGCACCCGCTACTACGATGGCCCCTAGCGTTAACTGCCAACCCAAATCGCTGTTACCGTTTCCAAACTCAGCAACTGCGCCTGCAACAATCACAATAAGACCAGCAGCCGGACCTTTAATGGTAAGCGGCGACCCGGCAAAAAAGCTCACCACCATTCCACCCACCATAGCTGTAATGAGCCCATAGAGCGGTGGAAAATCGGATGCAGCAGCAATTCCCAAACTCAAGGGTAAGGCAAGTAAAAACACCAGGAAACCCGAGAGTATATCAGCCCTTAAGTTCTGCTTAAGGCCCAATAGACCATCTGATGGAATTTCTCTTTTACTCATCCCCGGTAATTATGCACAATAGTCAGGTACCAGAAATGAAAAATCGGCTTGTAACTCCGAAGCGAGCTGTTGCTTCGGATAATTTGGATCCTGCGCGTTCACACTGATTTCTATTGGATTCAACGATTGTAGCATAAAACAAATTCTAAAAATTACAAGAAGTGAAAATGTAACTTCAGAATCTCACAATCGCAGGTTCAGCACATTGATGTAAAATTCAGTAAAACAGCACATAATTCGAACTCTGACAAAACAGTGATTCGATTGCAGGATGCAAATATGGAGGCGAAAGGCACACTTTCGCAATAAAAGAAACGATTTGAAAAATCAGATCAATTCGGTTTGAATAAACAGCCGTTACTCCTTATCGCGTCCTTGTTGAATCCATACTTTCACGCCATTACAGGCAATACTATCGCTGCACACGAGCCAAAGCCAATGCGCACTCCGTCGCGCTCTGCATACCCACGTATGATTACAGAATCACCATCTTGAATAAACGTTCGCTGCGAACCATCATTCATTGCAACAGGCTTTGTGCCCTTCCAAGCAATCTCTAGCATGCTTCCATACGAACCCTCATGAGGCCCGCTGATGGTGCCACTTGCCATCATGTCGCCGCAGCGAATGTTACATCCGTTTACGGTGTGATGAGCCAGTTGCTGAGTCATGTTCCAGTACATGTATTTGTAATTGCTGTTTGAAACGATTGTCTCTTGAGCATTTTCCGGCTTGATGGCAACTTGCAAATTAATATCGATGTTCTTCTTGCCCTCGTATTCTAGGTAAGGTAGCACCTCAGGCTCTTGCGTCGGTCCCGCCACACGAAACGGCTCCAAGGCATCCAGTGTAACCAGCCATGGAGAGACAGTAGATGCAAAGTTCTTAGCCAAAAACGGCCCAAGAGGAACGTACTCCCATCGCTGAACATCACGCGCACTCCAATCGTTGAAGAGCAACATTCCGAAAATATAGTCGTCCGCTTCAGCCGTTGTTATGCGTTGCCCGAGGGGTTTGCCATCAAACGTTACAAAGGCCATCTCCAATTCGAAATCGAGCTGCTTCGTAGGTCCGAAGGTGGGCTGCGTTTCATCGCTTGCGTTCACTTGGCCCATGGGTCTATGAATGGGTGTTCCGCTAATCACAATGCTGGAAGCTCTTCCGTGATATCCAACAGGTAAATGCTTCCAATTGGGGAGAAGTGCTTTGGCCGGGTCACGAAACATGGTACCGACATTGCGCGCATGATCTTCGCTGCTGTAAAAATCAGTATAGTCTCCAACTGCAATGGGCATTAAGAGTTGCACCTCGTCCTGGCGAAACAACACTTGGCGCACATGGTGCTCCTTGTCGCGCAGATCAGGCATATCGCTTCGAAGCAATTTCGACACGCGATTGCGCAACTCGCGCATGGCTTGTTTACCATGACGCATGCATTGGTTCAGCGTAGGGCTCACCATATCTTCCAATGTGAATGGTAAATTCTCCAGGTAACCCATTACATGCAATGCCTTGAGATCAATGAGGTGTTCGCCAATTGCACAGCACACATGGGGAAATTGACTTTCCGTTCGGAAGATACCGAAGGGTAAATTTTGGATTGGAAAATCGGAACCGTCCGGAATATTCACCCACGAGCGAATCGATGGATCATTTGCTTTTATCTCAGCCATTAAACATTGATTTGTGACAAACTTACAGCGAAAGCATGCAATGGAAAACAGGGAGAATTATCTTGGGACACGAAAATGAAAAAGACCCTACTCGCAGCCATCATCGGGGGTATAATTCTAACGATTCACTATACCCTCTGCACACTCAGCGCTCTTTCGATTGAGGAAACAACAATCGGAGACCGATATGCTCAACCGTTATTCTCTCAACCCTGGCATAAGCTAGGTTCAGACCTTCCAACCAATAAGATTGAGCTGGAGTTTCGAGCGAAAAACGGAACGAGTGATTGGAGTGATTGGAAAGATGCCACGGCAGCCCGTGGCTATGAACCAAGTAGCCAAGCAGAGCGTGTTGAGCAATCGATTGTAGATGAGCTACGCTGGCAGCTGACGCATAATTTGTATAGCGAAAATGGTCGGGTGGAGCTAAAAACGATTACGGAAAGCAGCACTTACTCTAAGGCCGTTTACTATGTAATTCGACTAGAGCACACTGACGAGAACAACTATCCGGATTCCGTTCAATTACGCGCGGCCATTGAGTTCATTCCGGAGATGCAAGCTGCGTCGACACAACAACTTTCATATCTCACCTTTCCACCATACGGAGCGCAATGATAAAAAAACTGTTTCTATACTTCGATGGATTCTCAACCCATAGGGCGCTGCGTTTCATGCCTCGCATTGTGTTGGGATTTCTGATTGTGTTGTGGATGACCACT